>WREG01000083.1 GCA_009779455.1 Oscillospiraceae bacterium | reverse complement strand
GGGATTATAAGGGCAAATACGCAGAAAATCGACAAAATCCGTTTGAATATATGCCGTTTCATAAGATTTGTCTCCTTTTTTATTTTTTATACATATAAAAACCGGCACAATCAAATGTGCCGGTAAAAGCCTAATAAATTTCAAAACGATCTAATCTATCCTTTTGCCCATAGGATAAATCTAAAACCCCATATTCAATATAACCATAAAAAACCCGCTTCATTTATTTTTCCCCTGTTCATGAAATATTTTCCTATATCCACATTCTCATTCTATAACTTTAAAATTTGCTTGTCAATACTTTAACTGAATTTTAGATATATAAACATATTATTTTAATAATTTTTAAATATATTTGTCAATATTGCTTAATCGCTTAATATTGCCGCTTGACTAAAACGTCTTTATCTGTTAATATATGGTGTGGTTTTATTTTAAATTTTATATGGGTTAAGGATATGCAAATGAAAGAAGTCATATTATTAAAAAATGGCGAGCTGACGCTAAAGGGGCTTAACAAGTCCACCTTTGAGGCCATGCTTGTCAAGAATATCAAATACAGGCTGAAGGGCCTGGGCGGGTTTAGGATGGTGCAGGCGCAATCGACCATAACTGTCGAGCCTGAGGCGGGCATGGACCTGGGCGGGGCCGTGGCGCGGCTTCAAAAGGTCTGCGGGATCGCCGCCATATCAAGGGCCGCCGCCTGCGAAAAGGATTTTAACGTTATCCGCGAAACGGCTAAAGCCTATCTCTCGGACGAGCTGCTTTCCGCGAAAACATTCAAGGTCGAGGCGAAGCGAGCCGACAAAAAATTCCCGCTCACCTCCCCGGAAATATCGCGGGAGCTGGGCGGGACCCTGCTTCAGAGCTTCCCCCATCTGGCCGTGGACGTTGCAGACCCCGATATCCGCGTGGCCGTTGAGATACGCGACAACCACGCCTTTATACGGGGCAGCCAGATGAAGGGCGCGGGGGGTATGCCCTCCGGCTCGGCGGGCAGGGCCGCGCTTTTGATTTCAGGCGGCATAGACAGCCCCGTTGCGGGGTATATGATGGCGAAAAGGGGCCTGTCGCTCACGGCCGTGCATTTCGCGTCGCCCCCCTATACTTCCGCTCTGGCGCAGCAAAAGGTGGAAAAGCTGCTTGCAAAGGTGGCGGAATATTCGGGAAGGATAAGCCTTTTTACCGTCCCTTTCACCGAAATACAGGAGAGCATACGCGACAACTGCCGCGAAGATTATTTTACCATCATAATGCGGCGGGCAATGATGAAAATCGCATCTGAAATCGCTGTGAAGGACGGCTGCGCGGCGCTTATAACGGGCGAAAGCCTTGGGCAGGTTGCGAGCCAGACCATAGGCGCGCTGGGCTGCACGGACGCCGCCGCTTCCATGCCCGTTTTCCGCCCGCTAATTGGCATGGACAAGAATGAAATCATCGAAATTTCGCGGAAAATCGAGACTTTCGACATCTCGATTTTGCCATATGAGGACTGCTGCACGGTTTTCACGCCCAAACACCCGAAAACCCGGCCTTTTATTGATGAAGCGGAGCGGGAGGAGGAAAAAGCCTGCCCTGATGAATTAATCGGGCAGGCGGTAAGCAAAGCTGAATGCAAATATGTTTTTTAAATGATTTACGCTCCGAATTTAAAAACTGTTTTAATTGCGTCAAAAATTTCGCGGAACATCTGCATAAACCTCTGCCAAAAGCTGAGGCCCAAGCCGTCATAATCCGCGGCAATGTCTTTGAATTTTACGACTTCCGTTTCAAAATTCAACGTGTTTTCGTCGATAGTGATTACCCTCACGCCTCTGACATCCACATGGCCGTAGGCGGTAAGTGACGCGCCGGGGGACTGGATTATGCATATGTCCCTGAACCACGCCGTGGAATCGGTCATGTGGTAATGGCCGAACGCGACGGCTGAGGATAATAATATAAACGCGAGGGTTAGGGAAATCGAATAAAGGGCGGACATCAAAGCCCGCCCCTACGGGCTGTTTGTATAAAACGTAAAACCAATTTTATATTTTACATCTTAAATTCTGCATTTAATCAATCTTCCTCAAACTCGAATTCATCAAAAACGATGCCGCATTCGGGGCATTTTACCTCTTCGTCGCCGTCGATGTCGCATTCGTCGATGTAGACGATTTTTTTGCAGTTGGGGCATTCAATTTCGAATACGTCCTCATCGTCATCGTCAAAGAAATCGTAATCGTCGTCGTCATAATCGAAATCCTCGTATACGAACTCCTCGAGGTCTTCCAAATCCTCGTCGATGTCGTCGATGCGGTCGGAGATGAACGAAACCTCGTCATCAATGTCGCTCACGGTGAGGGCGACGTCGTCCAAAAGGTCTAAAATAGCGTTGATGATTTTTGTTTCCTTCGCGTTTTCGTCAAGCCCGACGCCCTCCGCCAAACCTTTCAGATACGCCGCTTTTTCAGTTAAATTCATAATAATACCTCTCTTTAATTGTATTTGTAGGGGGCGGCGTCTCCGACGCCCCGCAAACTGATATAAATTTTATAGAATCGGGACGTCCGGAAACCGTCCCCTACGGAACCGGCGTACTTACGCCCTCGACATATACTCCCCCGTCCGCGTGTCAATATTGATGTCCTCGCCCTCGTTGATAAAGAGGGGCACCCTGACTTCCGCCCCGGTTTCGACAACAGCGGGCTTCTGGACGTTCGTCGCGGTGTCGCCGCGCACGCCGGGTTCGGTCTGCGTAACCTTCAGCGTCACGAAATTGGGCGGTTCCAAGCCGAATACGGAGCCTTTATACGAAAGCACCTTGCATACCATATCTTCCTTGACGAATTTGAAATTGTCGCCCAGCAGCTCGGCCCCTACGGGGATAAGCTCATAGCTTTCGGGGTCCATGAAGTAATAAAGGTTGCCGTCGTTGTAGGAATATGCCATATCCTTGCGCTCAATAAAGGCCGGGGGGAATTTGTCGGACGGGTTGAAGGTCTTTTCGACCACGGAACCCGCTATGACGTTCCTTATTTTCGTGCGGACGAACGCCGCCCCCTTGCCCGGCTTCACGTGCTGGAATTCGACAATCTGCCACACCCCGCCGTCCATTTCAAAGGTCACGCCGTTTTTAAAATCGCCTGCTGATACCATATATTATTTCCTCCAAATATTTTTAGCAGCTTACATGATAATATAATACTCCATTTTTATGAAATTTTCAAGCATTATTTTATTATGTTATATATTTGCCGCGATACCTCGTCTTCGGACCCGGCCGCATCTATAATCTTTATGTTTTCGCTCCCCTTTAAATGCCCGAACACGGTTAAATAATTTTCCCTTATCTTCCTCAATGCCTCTATATTTTCAAATATCTCTATTTCGCTTAATTTCCTGCTTTTATTTATTCTATCCATGCAGATTTCGGGGGGAATGTCTAGGAACAGGCAGATATCGGGCTTTAAGATGTCCGCACAGCCCAAGTTTTGCCCGAAAAGCCAGTCAAAGCCGCATTCAAGCCCCTGATAGGCGAAGGTGGCGTAATAATAGCGGCCGCACAGCACGGTTTTACCCTCTGACAAAAGCTTTTTTATGCCGTTTCCGCTGTTTTGGTTATGCTCTATCCTGTCGGCCAGAAAAAGCGCGGCCAAGGCGGAGGGGGCGATCTTTTTTTTGCCGGAAAGAATTTCCCGTATAAGCTTCCCGGCGGCACCGTCAGTGGGTTCGGCGGTAACGGCGGCATCAAACCCTCCATCCGCGAGCCTTTTCGCCAGAATATCAATCTGAGTGGTTTTCCCCGAACCGTCGATGCCCTCTATTACGATAAATTTGTTTTTCATGTTGCCTATTCCTATACTTGATTTGAAATTATGTTAGTATCTAAAGCACCGAATGGAATGAAGCGGTTGTTTTCAAAATATCCTTCAATATGCCTGCATATTAATCAATTCCTGTCTTTGCATTTTATATTATAAAATTTGATAATTTTATCAAGTCATCCATCCTAATTTTCTCCGCCCGGATATCCGCGCCAAGCCCCATATTTAAAAGCGCGTCCGCAATTTTTTCTTTAGGGATGCCAAGCCCTGCGGATATTGCGTTGACGGCGGTTTTCCTTCTCTGGGCGAAAGCCGCTTTTACAAGCGCGAAAAAGAGTTTTTCATCCGCAGGCGAATATTTCGGGGTTTTGCTGACGGCCAGCTTTATCACCGCGCTGGCTACCTTCGGCCGGGGGAAAAACGCCTCGCGGCCCACGCTGAACAGCATTTCCGCGTCCGCGTAATAATCGACCGCGACCGTAACGGCCCCCGACTCCCTGCTGCCTACGTGAGCGGTTAGCCGGAGCGCCGCTTCTTTTTGCACCATAACGGTGATCGACTCAAGGGGCAGGCGGCTTTCGAGCAGGAGCATTATGACAGGGGAGGTTATATAATATGGCAGGTTGGCGCAGACATAAACGTCCATGCCGCCGAATTCTTCGTTTATCAGCCGCGCCGGATCCGTTTTCAGTATGTCTTCGTTTATTATGAAGGCGTTGCCATATCCCGCGAGGGTTTCGCCCAAAACAGGCAAAAGCCGCCTGTCAAGCTCGAAGGAAACGACTTTTTTCGCCCTTTCCGCCAGCTCTTTTGTCAAAACGCCTATCCCCGCGCCGATTTCAATAACCCCGCTGTTTTCGTTTATCCCCGAAAGCTCCGCCATCTGAGGGCAGACGCCCGGGTCAACAATAAAATTCTGCCCCAAAGCCTTTGAAAACGAAAAGCCGTGCTTTTTTAAAAGCCGTTTTATTATATTTATGTCCGATAAATCCATCCCGGCCCCTAAATCCTAAAAAAGGTCTTTTTTTATCCCTGCGTAAATTTCCCTGTCCTCAGCTGAAAGGCTTTGCTCCAAATCCCCGCCCTCGTCGCGTATGCTGATGAATTCCGTGATTTTCTTGCTTCTTTCGGGGGTGAGCTTTAATTTTTTCGCGGCGAAATAAACGATGCTTATAAAAACAATAATCGAGATCATGACTACCAGACGCAGCCCCCATATTGCGCTTTGGGGCTGAGTGACCGCAGCCGCAAGGCCATCCAAATCCGCTTTAGGTTCGACAAAACCCGTCGCGCTTAAAATAAAGCTTGTGCCTGCGAGGGCGACCGCTGAGGACGAAGTCCTTATCAGGGACATCAGGCCGCTTACGGTGCCGGGCGACATATCCGCATATTTTAATTTTGCCGCGTCGGCAACGTCGGGGAAGATGAGCCACGGCATATACTGGCAGCCGCTCGTCCCTACTCCTATTATTACGCAGAATACCAGCGCTATGTAGTCCGGCCAGCTACCGGGCATAAGGCAGAGGCATATTGCTCCGCCTATGTACAGGGGGATGCCCATGCGGACTAATTTAGGCTTCGGCATACCTCTGTCCATACCCTTTATGAGCAGCGGGACCATAACGGCGTAAGAACCCATTATTGCAACCAGCATATAAAGAGTCGGTATTTCAATAGCCAAGCCATATTTTGCAAATATTACCAAATTAGCGGTTATGATATCCATGCAGGCGTAGCCGCAGAAATAAATAAGCAGAAGATATATGAAAGCCTTTACCCTTAAAGGTTTCAGAAAGGTTTTTATATCGAATTTCGACTTTTCTTCCGGAAGATCGACACGTTCTTTGCATTTCACTGCCGCAAGTATGACAGGGATGCAAAATAAAACCCCGAAACCTATAACCACTATTAATACAAATTGGTTTACCCTAAAATTGTTGTTTTCATCCAGCAACGCATCCGCCAAAGGCATGCCGACCCCTGCCACGATTGCGCTGGCAATCATGGAGAATATAAGCCTTATCTGGTTTGCCTTTGTCCTTATGTAATAATCGTCGGAAATTTCGGCGGACATTGAAGCGTATGGTATTGCAAAGGTAGACGATATCGTATTGAAAAGAATGAACGAGCATAAATAAATAACGACTTTAAAAATGCCGTCATTCATTTTGTAAAGGGGCATGAACAGAATCGCGAGCGCGAAAGGTATTAAAACGCCCGCACAGAATATGAACGGCCGCCGCCTGCCGTATTTTGTCCGGGTATTGTCGGTGATCACGCCAAGCGGGGGGTCTATTATCGCATCCCATATCCTGGAAACCCCTACAATTATCCCGGCTTGCGCTATTGTTACCCCGTTTACCAATAAAAAAGACATATAAACCGCTGCGATAAGCGCCCCGCCGCCGCCGCCGAACAGATCCGCCGCGCCGAAAAACATCATCTCGGAGCGTTTTAGCGTTGAAGTTTCTTTCATATTTGTTGTCCCCTTATATAATTTGGCTTTATTATATATTAAAACGCAATATAATCAAGCGTTTTTAAAAAATAAAGACGGGATGACCCGTCTCAGCTCCTAATCCCTAATCCCTAATCCCTGAATCCTAACTTTTCGGCACAAGCTTCGCCACGACCACCGACCGGGCGTTTTCGAATTCGTATGTGCAGGTCGAAAGGGTCACTATGCTGTCGTTTATGCCGACATCCGCGTTTCTGTATATTTTGGCGTTCTTTTTGATGTAGTCGAGATGGGCCTGCCTGTCCTCCGGCTCGTTGAAAACCGCCTTGTACGCGTCGGAATAGGCGCTTACCGCAAGATAGGCGAAAATATCGAGGTCGTATTTGGCGTCCTTCGTGGTGAGCGTACCCGTCCTGTGGCTGTCGAAGAACTGTTCCGTGCGGTATTTGCTGATATTCTGGAACATGCTCCCGTTTTTCATGCGGTGGCCGTAAATTATGCTGTTGAACGACGAAAGGTCACGCTTGCAGCGGTAATCCATGAAAATCGCCCCGGCGGTGGCCTTCTCCTTTTTTACGTTATGGGAAAGATAAAATCGGTTGTCCTCGCCAAGGGCGACCGGGTAGTTTATCTGTGTGTCGTCTATTTTTATCCACGCGAATACATCGGGGTTGTCGCAGCCCAGGCCGGGCCAAGGTTCGTCATCAGGCTCAAATTCTTTCATTTCCTCTTCGAGTATTTTGACTTCGCGGTAAACCTCATATTCCTGCCATAATTTGAAACCGCAAAAACCGGCAATTATTATTAAAATTGCCGGTATGATTATATGAAGCTTGCTTTTTTTCTTTTTCATAGTTTTTTGTTACCGGTTCAAAACATCTTCTATTTCTTCCTGTTTTTCGCCGCGTTTTTTATAAACAAGGATCAAAACGTATACGACGGCCATTGCAAGGGCTATGCTCCCCGCAATTATATACAGCGCCGTGTTGAACTGCACGCCCGTTTTTGTGCCGTCGGGGCCGCTGTCCTTTTCCGTTGTTTTTGCCGTTGTTTTGTCTTTATCCGTGGTCTTTTCTTCATCTTCCCCCGTTGTCGTCTCGTCGTCATCCGCCGTCGTCGTCTCGTCAGGGGGCAAGGCCCTTTCCGCGTTGAATATCCACCAGAACTCTATTTCGCCCTCATAGGCCGCGCCGGGCAGCTTCGAGCCGTCCATTACCGCCGTCATTTTCATGATTTTCTGCCCGCCTGATTCAAACGCGCCCAAATGATACGCTTCCTCCTGCATATTGATGCTGCCGTTGCCGTCCGGCGAGCCGCGGTAGAATTCCTTTCCGTCAACGGACAGGGTTATCGTGCATATCT
Source organism: Oscillospiraceae bacterium (assembly GCA_009779455.1). GTDB lineage: Bacteria > Bacillota > Clostridia > Oscillospirales > Acutalibacteraceae > WREG01. The sequence goes on along the minus strand of WREG01000083.1, from coordinate 279 downwards.
CGAACATATCGAAGGGGAGGATATTTTTAAATTTATAGGACAGCCCCGTGATTTTTGCGCCCTGGCGGTTCCCGTCGTCGGAGTAGCCCGTCGGCTCCACATATTGGTAAACGTCCTCGCCCAGCTTTTTATAGACCTTGTATTGGTATTTATGGACGGTGTCTTCCGGCCTGTCGCCCGGTATGGTGTAAACCCTGCGGTAAACGACGATCCCGGTCGGGACAGCGCCCGCAAAAACGCCCGCAAGCTCCGAATCGGGGACCGGGGTCATGCCGAAGC
>WREG01000082.1 GCA_009779455.1 Oscillospiraceae bacterium | reverse complement strand
TTGTGGACGAGGAAACCGGAGAAGTTGCGTAGCTGATTGTTTCCGTTTTTTTGACTGTTTTTCGACGGTCTGTTTTTTTATACCCTTTTTTAGGTAGGTTGGGTGACGGGGTGTTTCAAACTACCGCCTCGGAAATTAATTAAGCGCGAGTGGATTGGCGAGGAGGTCTGTTTTATCAACCGCCGCTTACACAAGCGGGTAGATTTTTTTGCCGAAAGCGGTGTTTACTACCGTAGCGGCTGAAAGGTATACCGCTATAACGCCTGCCGCGAGCAGCGACCACGCGGAGACCGCCGACCAGCTTTTATCAAGGATTTGAAGGTCTGTCAGGGTTATGAACGGCAGCGCGACGTCGAGCAGCGCGACGATTACTGAAAGCAGGCTGAATTTCCTGAAAAATGCCGGCGTCCAAAGCAGCAAAACGATAGTGAGTATTGCCCACGCATAGCCGTCTATACGCGCGTCAAGCGGCCCGCCCGCAAGGATCGCTTTATACTTCAGAATCATTTCCATCCCCCCGACCAGCATAAAGAAAGCCGAAAAATACAGGAATGTATTGCCGCCCGCGTGATTCCCGCCTTTTAAGTCAAGCAGGGCGACCACCAGCTGCACGGCAAAGCCCCCCAACAGCCAGCAGCCGACAAGGGGCATTGCCGAAGCTTCCACCCGCCCTGTCAAAAGAGCGAAAAAGCAGGCGCAGGCCACGGCAAGGGCGACCAGCCCGGCCGGCGTGGGGTTCGCCCATTCTTTCGCGGGCGCCGGTGCGGCGACGACCTTTGTTTCCGCGGAAACGTCTTTTTCCGTTTGTGTTTTTTGAGTTGTTTTCATTTTTGTTTCCTCCGATAAATTTAATATAATAAAACGCGCCCCGTCAACCTTAACGGTTGCCGGGGACGCGAATTATACAAATAACAATAATTACAATTTCGCGAACGTTTTCCCTGACAGCCGTTTCCGTTTAATAATAAGCGCCATAATAACCGCGGCAATAATTGCCACGCTAATTATAACGCTGTTCAATTTACGGCAGCTGTCAGCCATAATGTTCTCCGAAAGTTTTATTTTGCTTTTTTATATTGCTTTGTAGTATAAGCGATAAAAAGCAGGATGTCAAGGCTTTTTTTTAAAAATCTTCGGAAATTTTGTAAATATTTTTTTTAAATTATTAAATTTAATATTGACATAACTGATTTTTAACACTATAATTATACTGTGTTAAAAGATGAACGGTATATATACGCAAACGCCGTTCATGCAAAAAAAAGCAAAAACATGAATTCAACAATCAGGAGGAACGATAAAAATGGCTGCTTTCTTTTCAAAACTGTGGAGTTTGGCGCTTTGTTTCATTTTAGTTATGCAGGCGGGAGGCTACAAGCCGGCTGTCCCCAACGCAAGCGACCCGTCCCTTGAACCCCCCGAATGGCCCGTGTGGACGCATTCTCACTGGGTTTGGGAAAACGACGGGAACGAAAACTCAGCTTGGGCTCATGCGATGGCCTATCTTGACCATGATATGCCCGTCGGCGCGGTTATAATCGACCGCCCATGGGACACGGGACCCACCACCTTCGTTCCCGACCCGAATTTATATCCGAATGTCGGGCAAATGATAGAAAACTTCCATGACAAGGATATAAGAGTCATGTTTTGGGCGACATGCGTCGTCAACGAAGACGCCCCGAGTTTTCAGGAAGCTTACGACAAGGGGTATTTCCTCAACAACGGACGCACCATGAAATGGTGGGCCGGCACGGGAGCTTATATTGACTACACCAACCCCGAAGCGGTCGAATGGTGGCACGGGCAGATGGATAAAATCCTTGAGCTCGGCGCGGACGGATGGAAAGTAGACGGCGCCGACCCGTACTTATTGTTGATGTTCCCCACCTTCGGCAGAGGCGGCTATGTGTCGTGGACCGACTACAAGGAATTATTCTACGGCGATTTCCATTATTATACCCGCGAAAAATACGGCAAGGACAAGATTTCCTTCGCAAGGCCCGTAGACGACCTGCCTTTCGGCCTCGCTTTTTGGATGCCCCCGTTCACCCAGCGCGAATATAACTTCGCGGGCTGGACCGGCGACGAATATAACGATTGGGGCGGCATGAAGTGGGCGCTGAACGATATATTCGCGGCCGCAAAATATAATTTCGTGAATGTAGGCTCCGATATAGGCGGCTTCAGAATCCGCGCAAAAACGGATAAGGACGTGCTTCTCAGATGGACGCAGCTCGGCGCTTTCTGCTCCGTTATGGAAAACGGCAACGATACGGACCGCCTGCCCTGGGCATATGATGACGAAACCCTCGACATATACAGGAATTTTGTATATATACATCATGAGCTTATTCCTTATATTTACAGTCAGACGGCGTATTCCTACGAGCTTGTTAAACCCATGATCCGCCCGCAGCCCGGCGAATATATGTACCTTTTCGGCGACAACATACTTGTCGCGCCGTTTACGGAATCCGGGACAAAACGTGACGTGACTTTCCCGGCGGGCGAATGGATATATATGTTTGACGAAACAAAGGTTTATTCCTCCGGCAAAAAAACCCTCGACATCCCTCTTGACGAATTCCCTGTTTTCATCCGCAAGGGCGCGATTGTCCCCGTGGATTACGTGAGCGGCGAATACGGCACTCTGGCCAACGCGCTTTTCGACGGCTATACGAATATTTTGACTTACCCGGCATACGGCGAGGAAAAATTCGGGCTTTATGAAGAGGACAAAACCGGCGTGATGCTTTCCTATGTGAAAGACAGCGATTCCCTGACCTTAAAATCCGGTGCGACTGACAGGCCGCTGCTGTTTAAGGTTTGCGGCGAAGCCGCCCCGCAGTCGGCAGAGTTCTCAAACGGCGCGGCATTGCCGAAATCCCTTTCAATGACGGCTCTTAAGGCCGCCGGCACGGGATATTTTGCTGATGCCGACGGCGTTATCTGGGTCGCGGTCAGCAACGCGGCGGCAGGCGCTGAAATCGTTATAAATTATTAATATGCCAACAAATAAAAGGGCGGGTTATTCCGTCCTTTTATATTGACAAAATTGAAAGGCTGATAAAAATGGATGCAATTAGCGGTTTCTTCTCAAGGATAGGGCGTTTGATCCTCTGTTTTGTTTTTGTGTTTTCATCGGGCTTTTATTCGCAAAAACCGAATAAAGCCGAACCCACCCTTGAGCCGCCGGAATGGCCCGTATGGGTTCACAGGCATTGGGTTTGGGAAAACGACGGCACACAGGAGTCCGCGATGGAGAATGTGCGGAGTTTTATCGAAAAAGGCATACCCGTCGGCGCGGTGATAATTGACCGCCCCTGGGCAACAGAGTGCAACACATTTATCCCGCATCCCGAATTATACCCCGACCTTGCCGATTATGTCAATATGTTCCACGATATCGGCGTGAGGGTTTTCATATGGGCTACGAGCGTGATAAACGAGGGCGCGTCCAATTTTGAATACGCCAAAGAAAAAGGGTATTTCCTAAACGGCGGCAAAACAGTCAAATGGTGGGCCGGCACGGGCGCCTACATTGATTATACCAACCCAGAAGCGGTGGAATGGTGGCACTGGCAGATGGACAACGTCCTTGACATGGGCATCGACGGCTGGAAGGTTGACCAGTCCGACGTACATATGCTGAAACTGTTCCCCGCCAAAGGCTACGGCAACAAGTACGTGTCGTGGGCGGATTATAAAGACCTGTTTTTCCGCGATTTTTATGAATATACCCGCGAAAAATCAGGCAAAGACAGGGTCATTTCCGCAAGGCCCGTTGACGATTTTGTATTTACGGTCGGTTTTTGGATGCCGCCCTCGGCAGCCCCCGATATAAATTTCGCGGCCTGGGTCGGCGACCAGTACAACGACTGGGGCGGGCTGCGGCACGCGCTCAATAATATGTTCGCCTCCGCGAAATACGGATATGTCAGCTGCGGCTCGGATATAGGCGGGTTTCGTATCCGCGAGAGGACGGAAAAGGAAGTCCTGCTCAGATGGGCGCAACTGGGCGCTTTCTGCCCGGTTATGGAAAACGGCAACAACCAAAGCCGCGCGCCGTGGACATACGACGATGAAACCCTTGAAATATACAGGAATTTTACGGTTCTGCACCATGAGCTGATTCCATACATCTACAGCCGGGCGGCGTATTCCTACGAAACCGGAAAGGCCATGATGCGGCCGCAGCCCGGCGAATATATGTATCTCTTAGGCGACGATATCCTCGTGGCGCCATTCTTTGAAAGCGGTAACGCCCGCGAAGTCCGCTTCCCGGCGGGCGAATGGATATATATGTTCGACGAGACGAAAACCTACAAAAGCGGCAAACAGACACTTGAAATCCCGCTCGACGAATTCCCGGTTTTCATCCGCAAAGGCGCGGTAATCCCGCTGGATTACGTTGAAGGCGATTACTACTGCCTGGCAAACGGGCTTTTTGAGGGCTATACGAACGTTTTGGCCTACCCGGTTAACGGGGAGACCAAATTCGGGCTGTATGAAGAAGACAAAAACGGCTCGATGCTTTCATATTCGAAAAACAACGACGCCCTGACACTGAAATCCGGCGAAACGGACAGGCCGCTGCTGTTCAGAATCTACGGAGAAGCCGCCCCGCAGTCGGTGGGGTTTAAAGGCGGCCCCGCGCTTTACGAAGCTTCTTCAATGGCCGGCCTCAAAGCGGAAGGAACAGGGTATTTTGTCGATGACGGCGGTATAATTTGGATTGCGGTTGAGGACGCGGCCGGCGGCATTGAAATTGAGGTTAATTATTAGTTCGCTGAGGCATGGATAAACCCATAGGAAACGGCGAGGAAGCCGTCCTTATGGGTTTATCGGTTCAGAGACGGACAGGCCCGCCCTTAAATTCCTATAAATTACAATACTTTTCTCGTCCAGCCGAAAGTGTCCTCCGCCCTGCCCCATTGGATATCCGTCAGGGTATCGTACAGCCTTTGTGATATGGGGCCTATTTCCCCGTTGTTGATTTTTATGGTTTTATCGCCTGCTTTAAGCTCCCCTATAGGCGAAATAACAGCGGCGGTGCCTGTGCCGAAGGCTTCCCTCAGAAGCCCGCTGTCGGCGGCTTTTTCTATTTTGTCCATAGAAATCCGGCGCTCACATACCTTAATGCCCCAATTTTGCATAAGCTCAATGCATGACTTCCTTGTTATGCCGCTTAAAACGCTCCCCTGAAGCGACGGGGTGACGGTTTCGTCGCCTATCGTGAAAAACACGTTCATGGTGCCGACTTCCTCGATATATTTATGATTGATGCCGTCGAGCCATAGGACTTGCGAATAGCCTGACTTTTGCGCCTCGTCCTGGGCTTTCAGCGACGACGCGTAGTTAACCCCGGCTTTGGTGTAGCCCGTCCCGCCCTTAACGGCGCGGACATAGTGCTTCTCGACGAAAATTTTAACGGGGTTCAGCCCCCCGGGATAATACGCGCCGACGGGCGAAAGTATTATCATAAACATCAGGCTCTTTGCGGGACGGACGCCGACGTGCTCGTCCACGGCAAAAATAAACGGGCGGATGTAAAGGGATGCGCCGTCGGCTGTGGGTATCCAGTCCTTGTCGGTTTTTACAAGTTCCTTCACCGCTTTAACAGCCAATTTTTCGTCCACAAGCGGAATGCAGAGCCTTTCGTTTGAAAGGTTGAGGCGGATCATATTTTCCTCCGGCCTGAACAGCAGAATATCGCCGTTTGCCGCCTTATAGGCTTTCAGCCCCTCGAAAACCTCCTGCGCGTAGTGCAGGCACATTGCGGCGGGGCTTAGGGATATGTTCTCAAACGGCACGATCCGCGGGTCATGCCAGCCCTCCCCCTCGTCATAGTTCATTACGAACATGTGATCCGTAAAATAATTGCCGAATCCCAGCTTGCTTTGATCCCCGGGCTTTGGGCGCGGATTTTTCGTTAACTCTATTTTTATTTTTTCCATTTTTGCCGACGTCCTTTCATAATATTTTTCCCTTATTAGCATACATGAAATAAGTATAGCATAACTCAGAAAAAAACACAATAAAAATATTTTGCATTTTGTGTCCAATTTTTATTCTATCATAACGTTTTATTTTATGACCATAATTTTATATTTTTACAATCGGATTGATATTCCGATTGCGGCGCATCTAAAATTATATAATCAGTTTGCATATTCTTTAAGGATGGATTATAAAAAATGGCCGAACGAAGAAATATTGCCGGGGAAAGGGTCAAATTGGCAAGATTGGCTGAAAAACCGCCCGCGACGCAAAAGGATATCAGTGCGCGGCTCGAATTAATCGGCATTATTTTGTCAGACAGCGCAATCGGCAAAATCGAACACGGCGCATCATCCGTTACGGACGTGCAGCTTGATGCGTTCGCTAAAGCATTAAAGGTAAAAATTTCATGGCTAATGAAAGAAGAATGATATGCCGCTCAACAGCATAACTGATGAAAGGGAGCCGTATAAACGAACCGATGAACAAGCGCGAAATAAAAAAATCGGCAATATCTTTGCTCTATCCAGCAACATGCCGCTTTTGCGGCAGGCCGGTTGAAATTTACAGGGAGGCCTGTGACAGCTGCGCCGAAAATATCCATATAATAAAGGAAAACCGCTGCCATTACTGCGGCTGCGGAAAGGACAGCTGCGGCTGCGGCAAGCGCAAAAACCATTATTCCTCCGTCGCGGCCCCGTATTATTACGAGGGGGCGGCGGAAAAGGCCGTATACAGGCTGAAATTCATGAACGACAAAAGCGTCCTGAAAGGCTTATGCCTTGATATGGCGCAGTCCTTGGCGGATTTGCACGGCGAGGGCTTAAAATTTGATTTCATAACCTTCGTCCCGTCGGCCGAAGGCGAAAACCCGGCGAGGGAATTCAACCAAGCCGAGCTTATAGCCGAAGTTTTAAGCGTTTATTTGAAAATCCCCGCAAAACCCCTTTTAACGAAGCTGTACGCGACCGAAAGGCAGCATATGCTTCCGGCTGCGCTTCGTTCGGGGAATATTCTGGGCGTATTTGACATAATCGGCGGCGCCGAAATAAAGGACGCGGACATATTGCTGGCAGACGACATAAAAACCACCGGCTCGACTTTGAACGAATGCGCGAAGGTGCTGCTGACAGGCGGGGTGAAAAGCGTTCATTGCGTGACGGCGACCCTGACAAGGAAGCGCCGGGAACCGGACGACGGCCGACAAAACGCCGAAAACTTAAAAAAGCTTATAAAAACGGCAAATGCCTGATAAATTGACCGGCTCTTAAAATGAATCCATAATTCAGTCCGCCAATCAATAATTTTGAAAATTCTTTTTAAAAAGGGTTGACAAAAAGTTGTAATTATTGTATAATCCTCTTTGCGTGGTGCAAGAAAATCCTCTTGTCAGCTTTTAAATAATTGATTATCAAATGTCGTTTTTCCGTTTAAAATATGGTATTTCAGCAAGGTTTCAGTATTTAGCAATTTGCCTCTGTAGCTCAGTTGGTAGAGCAGTGGACTGAAAATCCACGTGTCGCTGGTTCGATTCCGGCCGGAGGCACCACTTGCGGGGGAATCAGGCATTATAAATCAGGCATCGGGAAAAGAATTGCGGATTTTTAAAATTATGCGGGCGATAAATGACGGATATAAAAAATTTATGCGGATGTAGCTCATCTGGTAGAGCGCCACCTTGCCAAGGTGGAGGTAGCGAGTTCGAGCCTCGTCATCCGCTCCATTTTTTTCTTAAAAACAAGAAATCTATTGAAATATCCAGCTTGAAACCGCACAAAAAGGCATTTGATAAAATATAATAGACAAACGGCGCCATAGCCAAGTGGTAAGGCAGAGGTCTGCAAAACCTTTATTCCCCGGTTCAAGTCCGGGTGGCGCCTCCATAGTAATCAATCGTATTTGATACAATAAATCCGTTCCGTCAAGGGGCTGTAG
>WREG01000081.1 GCA_009779455.1 Oscillospiraceae bacterium | reverse complement strand
GGCCTGCCCGCTGTTGTGACTTCGTTGGGCAAGGACTATCCCGCAGTGGTCACGGAGGTGGGCGCGACGGCGAGCGAAGGCGGGTCGGACGGCTTAGGCGGCATTGTTGACCAGATTTTGGGCGGCGCCGGCGGAGGCTCATCAAACGGGATCGATGTGATCGTGACCGTAACCAACCCCGACGAAGGGCTTTATATCGGGATAGACGCGGATATCAAGATAATAACCAACAGTGTCAAAGGCGTTTTAACCGTTCCCATCGAAGCCGTAAAATTCGCGGAAGGGAAGCCCTGTGTTTTTGTGTATGACGCGAATAAAAAAATGATAACAAAAAAAGATGTTGAAACCGGCCTTTCGGAAGGCACGAGGATACAAATAATCACAGGCCTTAAAGAAAACGACAAGGTCGCGAGGGGCTACGACGGGAAAACCCCGGCAAGCGTACCCGACGCCGGCTTAAAAGTCAAGGACGTAACGTCGTCGGTGGCGGCGTCAACGACGGTCGCCGCTACCACGGCAAGCAGATAAAATAAGGATTGAACAAATATGGTTTTATCAGATAATATAAAAATCGCGATTTACAGCATAAAAACCAACGCTTTGCGCGCTTCGCTGACTATGCTCGGCATTATTATAGGCGTGGCGTCGGTTATTGCCATAATAACAGTGGGGAACGGCGGCAGGGATTATATAGTCAAGTTGATAAAAGACCTCGGCGGCTCCTCAGTCCTTGAAGTAAACGTATTGATGAACTCATCGCCGGATGATTATATTACGCCGGATGATTTGAACGCCATAAAAACCGCTTTTCCCGATGTTGTCAGCGGTATTTCGCCCTTTATGCTCAGCATAGGCGGCATTTCGACGCCTGAAGGCGTCAGCGGCATGGGTGCCGCCGTCGGGGTTTACCCGGATTATTTTAACGTTTTTAACACCCCCTGCGTATACGGCAAGTTTTTTACAGAGGAAGAGTTTATGTCGGGCAAGAATGTGGCGGTAATCAATACAACTAACGCAATCGCCATATTCGGGGAGGAAAACGCCGTAGGCAGGACGATATATTATGCGGGAAGCGCAGGGACCGTCCCCCTTAAAATCATCGGCGTAATGGACATAATGTCCGCAATCGGCATAGGCGGCGGGACCTCCGATTCGATGATGTCAATGGTAAGCAGCTTCGGCGGGGGGATGACGAGCGCCATGCTTTTTGTTCCTACATCGTTTTGCGTAAACTCTTTGGGCATGAGGGACAGGTATGACATGATTTTCATATCGGCTTATGACGAAAGGCAGCTGAGCAGCCTTGAAGACTCGGTAAAGAATATTTTGCAGGCCAGGCATAATAATTATGACAGGGATGTTTATCAGGTAATAAACATGGCAAGCATCGTTGACATCCTTGACACGGTGATAACCATACTGACGCTGTTTATAGCGGCGGTAGGGGGTATATCCCTTGTCGTCGGCGGGATAGGCGTTATGAACATCATGTTTGTGTCCGTTATGGAAAGGACGCGGGAAATAGGCATAAGAAAGGCCCTCGGGGCGAGGACCAGGACTATTCTTATGCAGTTTTTGACCGAATCCGTGATAATATGCCTTATAGGCGGCGTTATAGGCTTGAGTCTGGGCGTAGGCGGGGCCGGAGCCGTGTCCTATATAATGAAAATCCCCATGCAGATAAAAATTTCGACCATACTTCTGGCCGTAGGCTTCTCAAGCGCAATAGGCATCTTTTTCGGTATGTACCCGGCCCAAAGGGCTGCGGAAATGCCTCCGATCGAGGCTCTGAGAAGAGAATAATTTCTCGGGAATAATTTATTATGAACTTTACCCGCAGTCTTGCTGCGGGTAAAGTTCATAATAAATTAATGAAATAATAAAAAAGGTAAATTATTAGTTGCGGGCATTGTGGCCAATACAATCTAATTTACTGTTTTAACCTCAACCGGCAAACCGTCTTTTTTAAAAAAGCCAACACAAAAATCTTGAATTTCTGTGCTTTCATTGACGGCAGAAAAAGCTACAGTCAGAATATTGCCCACTCCCGCAACCGCGCAGGCTATCCTGTTTACTTCCATTTCCCCAAGCAAAAACATATAATTCAATATGTGATCGGCGAGAGAAGGGGGCAGTTTTATGTAGCCTATATTTGAGAGCGTGGATGTATGCATCCACCGATATTGTTCAAACCGTGGCGCAACGGAGGCAAGCGCGAACTTTTTTGCGAAGTCGGGAATAAGTTTCATAATGAACAATTCTAAATAACGGACGCTTGCATATACAAATGCGTGCTGTGTTTCTTTTGCCATTACTTTCTTCATTTCCCGGCGGACGATGCCCAGGACGTCCATAAAGTCATAAACGTTCTTATCCGGTTTGATTTCAATGCGCCCCCCTCCAATAAAATTCCTGAGGGTGTTTGTATCCCAAAAATGCCTTAAATCGCAGGGCACCGCAAGCCTGACCGGCTTTTTTTCCTTCCCTTCTTTTTCGTAAAGCTGCAAAAACGCGGACGCATAAACGGCGCCCAGGTATTCTGTTATAGTGCAGCTGCCGTATTTTTCTTTTATCAGATTTTTTAAAGAATCAATAGGTATAAGGATTTTTACCACTTGCAAATAACCCGGTTTCCTTTCCCTAAGGTATAAGAACGCCGGGGAATCAATCATAGATAAATTTTTCTTTTGAGGCTTCTCTTCGGCTGCACGGTAAAAATAATCATCAAGCTCCGTTTCTTCAGGTTTATCATCATACCTCAAAATATTAACGCTTTTTTCTATTTCATAACCTTGCAAATTAAAGTATCTGGCGAGAAGGGAATTTAGATATTTCGAAACGCTTACGCCGTCGCAGGTCAAATGGGTGCATTCGACCCGTACCTCGTTGTTTTTATATAAAACACGGAGCAAGGGCTTTTCCCCGTCATATAAATTAAACGGGCGGCAGGGAAACCCCTCGTCTTTTTCAACTATGCCGCAGTCTTCCGCACTCTCAAGAAAATCCCATATAAAACCCTTTCGCAGCCGTGTATACATAACAGGGAAACGCGGGGCGAGTTCAATGGCAGCCTGCTTTAAAGGGGTCGATATTTTCCTTTAAGGTCGCCGCCACACTGAATACAAGAGGCCTTGCATCAGCTCCGACGTAAGGAAGCATACTTCCCACACAATCAAGCTTGTATGTGTTTTTTAAAACCATATTATAAAACAAAGCCCCTTTAAAATGTTTTTTTCAAACTACTATTCCGAAAAAGTTAAACTTCTTCAGAATAGCTTATCCTAGTAATTATTTTAAAGTAAAACAAGAAAAAAGTCAATGATTTTTAAAAATTTCTTTGTTTTTTTGCAAAAAACGACTTTTAATCGGAGATTGGTATAACTACCACTTTAGCGCATAAATACAATTCAGGGGTGGGCATTTATGCCCACCCCTGCAAAATATTGATTTTAACTGAATAAATCCCCTAAGCTGCCTAAATCCAAGTCCCCGCCGTTAAGCAGGTCGCCCACGTCAATTTTGAAGCCGAGCAGACTGCCTAAATCCAGCCCGCCTTTAAACGTCTGCAAATTATAAGCGCCCAAAAGGATTTCCTTAATAAGGTTAAGCAGGCCGGTGAAGAAAGCAAGGAACTTTTTGAAACAGGCAACGATTCCGTTCACATCAATCTCGCCGTCGTCGCCATCATCGCCGTCGTCAGCCAAAAAGCCGACAAGCTTTATGGTGACGTCGTCCGCGACATCAAGCATATTAAGCATATAATCGAAAAGGTAGTCGTCATCAGGGTAAATCAGCAAGTTCGCGTCGCCGAGAATAATTATCGCATCATAATCAAAATCGCCGATTTCAGCCTTCAGGAGCGCAAGCAGGTCGTTCAATGACACAGCCCATGGGTCAATGCCGTTGAAAGCAAAAAGCACGCTGTCGTCATTGTCCACAAAGGTGACCGTGATTGAAGTGTCATACTCGAAACCGATAATAGTTATATACCAAACGCCGCCATATGGAAGAACGTCATCAAGCGCTTTGTCATAGTCCGCTTCGTCAACCAAGCCGATACCGTAAATTGATACGTCTTCAAAAATAAATTTTCCGGTTTCCCCCGCAAGAAGCGCCAAAATGTCGCTCAGCGACAACACGGAAGAATCCAGCCACATCATATCTTTCCCAAGCTGCCCACCGCCGTCGGCAAAAAACAGGAAGCTTGAACGGGAGAAGCCCGAATAGGTTATGTAAAGGTCAAAAGGTATTCCGAGATCGTCCAGCGTGAGCAGGGTTTCCGGGTCGCCGACGGCGTAAGTCTTGTTGAAAATGCCGCCGTTGGTTCCCGCGTCTTTAACTACCATTCCGGTACACTCCGTGTCAACTCCCGGGTATATTGTGCCGAGATAGGCCAAAAAACCGGCAAGCGAAGTGGTTTGGGGGTCTACGTCAGGGACATCAAGCGATCCGCCTAAAACGTCATTCCAAGCGTAAACGGTGATAAGGCCCGCCGCGGACGCATTGACCCCTGCCGCCGCGAGAAGGCCGAAGAGCATGGTGAGGGATAAAACGATTGACAATACTTTTTTCATGGAGAATCATTCCTTTCAAAATTAAAAAATATTCGCATGGTTATATTACCAAAAATTTGCTTGCCTGTCAATATGAAATTTAAAAATTTATTAAAAATATTAAGATTTTATTAAAAAACGCGGCGGGCAATAATTCAAGCCCCGGCGGCAAAGAAGCCCGTTTTTACGTCGAAGGCCGCAATGGCGGCAAGCAATTCTTTGATAAAGCCGGCCAAAGCTTCTAAAAACCTTATAAGCATGTCAATAAAGGTTTCCGGCGCGTTTTCTTCTTCTTCGCCGCCTTCAGGTACCGTAAGGCCGTCAAGCACTATGACGGCGTCATAGTCGATCCCGAAGTTTGCGAGCCGCGCGGTGTAATCAAAATACTGTACCCAAATATAGCTGCCGCCGGGGTAGTCGCCGGCATCGAAAACATATATGCTGCCGAAAGTAAGCGGCGCCAATTCAGGCCGTGCCAGTGCGACAGCGTCTATTATGTCCGTGAATTTTGTGGCTTTGGGGTTGTAGATGTCGCTCATCAATTCCGTCCCGTCCTCCGACACGACTGAGATTTCTATGGGCGCGGGGGCATATGTTGTAAAGACCACAACATTGTTGGGGGCAAGCACGACGTCCCCCAGAGTCAAATCATAAACGTTTTCATTGTAATATGAGGGGGCGGGGTATCCGGATTCGTAGATAATGATGACGCCGGGGTCAATTTCCAACCCGGGATAATCGGCCTCGAACCCGCTGAAATCGACCAAATCCCAAATTTCGCCCAGGGTGGTTTCGCTGTCCACGTAAAAATTGCCGAGCCAGAGGCTGTTGTCGGCGTATACGTCCAGGTTAACGGTAAAACCCGCAGACGCGTTGATTCCCGCAGCCGCGAGAAGCCCGAAAAACATTGTGACCGATAAGATCACGCTTAAAAACTTTTTCATAAAATTTCAATCCTTTCAATACGCATAAATTTTAACAACTAAATATTATCAAAAATTTCCGCGCTTGTCAACAGAATATCAAAAAAAAGTTCACTTATTGTTAAATATATCGTTTTTTGTTTGCAAAAAATACAAAACCTTTCAAATAATACGCAATTAATTTTATTAAATTGGGTATGGATATTTAAAAGTTTGTCTGTTATAATAGATTCTGTAAAATTCTGCATATTAAAATCAATAATAATATTACGGAGGACAAAAAATGAGCGCTAAATATGTTTATCTCTTTTCGGAGGGCGACGGCTCGATGAAAAACCTGCTGGGCGGCAAGGGCGCCAACCTGGCCGAAATGGTCCGGCTCGGGATGCCCGTCCCGTCGGGCTTTACAATTACAACGGAAGCCTGCACCCGCTATTATGAGGACGGCAAGGCGATAGCCCCCGAAATCGAAGCGGAAATCTATTCCATGCTCGAAAAAGTGGAGAAGGAAAACGGCAAATATTTCGCCGACACCAAAAACCCACTTCTCGTTTCGGTGCGTTCGGGCGCGAGGGCCTCAATGCCCGGCATGATGGACACCATATTGAACCTCGGCCTTAACGAGGACGTGGTCGCAGGGCTTATCGCGGGCAACCCCGACCCGAAATTCGAGAGGTTCGTCTACGATTCATACCGCCGTTTCATCCAGATGTTCTCGGACGTGGTAATGGAGATTTCCAAAAAGAATTTCGAGGAAATCATCGACGGGCTTAAAGAGAAAAAGGGCGTTAAAGGCGACATAGACCTCGACGCTGCCGACATGAAAGAGCTTGTAAGGCTCTTTAAAGAATATTATAAGAGCGTGAAGGGCGAGGATTTCCCCTCCGACCCGCGTATGCAGATGATGGAGTCCGTCAAGGCCGTTTTCCGCAGCTGGGACAACCCCCGCGCCAACGTGTACCGCCGCATGAACGACATTCCCTATTCATGGGGTACGGCGGTCAACGTCCAGCCGATGGTTTTCGGCAACCTCAACGACAATTCAGGCACGGGCGTCGCTTTCACACGCGACCCCGCTACCGGTCAAAAAGCCCTTTTCGGCGAATACCTTATTAACGCCCAGGGCGAGGACGTTGTGGCGGGAATCCGCACACCGTCCGTCATAGCCAGTCTTAAAAACGACATGCCCGCCGTTTACGATCAGTTCACTGAAATAGCGGACAACCTTGAAACGCATTATAAGGATATGCAGGACATGGAGTTCACCATAGAAAACGGCAAGCTTTACATGCTCCAGACCAGAAACGGCAAGCGCACGGCGGCTGCGGCCCTCAAAATCGCCGTCGATCTCGTTGACGAAGGCATGATAACCGAAGAAGAAGCGGTTCTCCGCGTCGACCCCAAACAGCTTGACGCCCTCCTTCACCCGCAGTTCGACGCGAAAGCGCTGGCGGCGGCTAAAGTGATCGGCGCAGGCCTCGCGGCTTCCCCCGGCGCGGCCTGCGGCAAGGTGGTTTTCACAGCCGAGGACGCAAAGGAATGGGCGGAAAAAGGCGAAAAGGTCATACTCGTGCGCCTTGAGACCTCCCCGGAGGATATCGAAGGCATGGTCGCGGCCGAGGGCATACTCACGGTTCGCGGCGGCATGACCTCCCACGCGGCTGTTGTCGCGCGGGGCATGGGCACCTGCTGCGTATCCGGCTGCGGCGACATCGTTATGCACGCCGATAACGGGTATTTCGAGCTTGGCGGCAATAAATACAATCAGGGCGACTTTATCTCCCTTGACGGCTCGACGGGCAAGATATACGGCGAAGCCATTGGCACCGCCGAAGCCGAGATATCAGGCGATTTCGGCAGGTTCATGAAATGGGCGGACGACCGCAGGACGTTAAAGGTCCGAACCAACGCCGACAACCCCCGCGACACCGAGCAGGCCGTAAGGTTCGGCGCGGAGGGCATAGGGCTCTGCCGCACGGAGCATATGTTCTTTGAAGCGGACAGGATCAAGGCTTTCCGCGAGATGATCGTGGCAAAAACCGTCGAAGCGCGCAAAGCGGCTCTTGACAAAATTCTGCCCTTCCAGCAGAAGGACTTTGAGGATATGTATGTCGCGCTGGAAGGCCGTCCCATGACTATCCGCTTCCTCGACCCGCCCCTGCACGAGTTCCTTCCGCAAAAAGAGGAGGATATCGTCGAGCTGGCGAAGGATTTGGGGATAACAGCCGAAGAACTGCATCAGGTCATCGACTCACTGCATGAATTCAACCCCATGATGGGCCACAGGGGCTGCCGTTTGGCCGTAACCTACCCCGAAATAGCGGCCATGCAGACCACTGCGGTCATAAACGCGGCCATAAAGATAAACAGGCAGCACCCGGAATTTAATATAGTCCCCGAAATAATGATCCCGCTTGTGGGCGAGATAAAAGAATTGAAATTCGTAAAGGATATCGTGGTCGAAACGGCGGATAAGCTCATAGCCGATGCCAACGTAAAGCTTG
>WREG01000080.1 GCA_009779455.1 Oscillospiraceae bacterium | reverse complement strand
GGATATAACGCCGTGCCTTTCAGCAACGAGGACGACGAAAACGCGGTTGAATACGAAGACGAGGACGCCCCGAAAGTAGCCCCGGTTTTCACAACGCCCGTTTATGAAGAAAATGACGGCCTAGAATTGCCGGAAGAAGAAGCCGAAAACGCGGGAAAAAATGAATAAACGTCAGAATATGATCAAGGGGATGGTTAAAACATCCCCTTTAACCCTATTCCCCTTGTAAAGAAAATTAAACAATAAAACGGCGGGAACTCCCCACCCGCCTCTGCGGCAAGATAGGATGGTTAAATAAATGGCGGAAAACGAACAGGGCAGGCTGATTTCCCCCGAGCTGAACAGTTTCGACACGGACACAGATTATTCACTGCGGCCGAAAACCCTTGAAGAGTATATCGGGCAGGAAAAGGTCAAAGAAAATTTAAAAATTTTTATGGAAGCCGCGCGGAACAGGGGAGAGACCCTCGACCACGTCCTGCTTTACGGCCCTCCGGGCCTTGGCAAGACCACCCTCGCGGGCATAATCGCTGGCCATATGAACGTCCAGATACGCGTGACCTCCGGCCCGGTCGTCGAAAAACCGAAGGATCTGGCGGCGCTTCTTACAAACCTAAACGACGGGGACGTCCTGTTCATAGACGAAATTCACCGCCTTTCGCGTGTGGTAGAGGAGATACTTTACCCCGCGATGGAGGACTTTTCCCTCGACATCATCATCGGCCAGGGGCCTTCCGCCCGTTCCATACGCATTGATCTGCCGAAATTCACCTTAGTAGGGGCCACTACAAGGGCGGGGCAGCTTACCGCCCCTCTGCGCGACCGTTTCGGCGTGGTTTTCAGGCTGGAGTTGTATACCCCCGAAGAATTAGGCAAAATAGTCAAAAGAAGCGCGGGAATTTTGGATATCCCCATAGAGAACGACGGCGCGTTGGAACTGGCGTCCCGTTCAAGGGGCACTCCGCGCATCGCGAACAGGCTGTTGAAGCGCACAAGGGATTTCGCGGAGGTCATAGGCGGAGGGGTCATAACGGAAGCCGAAGCAATGGACGCCCTGAAGCGGATGGACATAGACGAACTGGGCCTTGACCAGATAGACCGCCTCATATTAAGCTCGATGATAAACAATTACGGCGGCGGTCCGGTCGGCCTAGAGACCCTTGCGGCGGCCATAGGAGAGGAAGCCGTCACGATTGAGGATGTTTACGAGCCGTATCTGATGCAGATCGGGTTTATTTCCCGCACCCCCCGCGGCCGCGTAGCGACCCCGAGGGCGTATTCTCACTTGGGGCTTGCCGTTCCCGGGCAGCAGAGCCTTCTCTAATGCATAATTCATAATTCATAATGCATAATTATATATGTAGCCGGATTTTTATCAATAATTATGATTATGAATTGCAATGGGGGCGGCGGTTTGAGCAGGCTATTCGGAACTGACGGGGTGCGGGGCATCGCCAACACGGAGCTATCAAACGAACTGGCGGCGCAGATAGGAAGGGCGGCGGCCTATGTCCTGACAAAAGAAATCCACGGGAAGCCCCGCGTTGTTATAGGCGCGGACACCAGAAAGTCGTCTGATATGCTTTTTTCATCTATTGCGGCGGGGCTTTGCTCCGTGGGGGCGGATGTTGTAATTTCCGGCGTTTTGCCCACTCCGGCAGTCGCATATTTGGTGAAAAAACACAAATTTGACGCGGGGATAATGATATCCGCGTCACACAACCCCTGCGAATACAACGGCGTCAAAATTTTCAAATCGGACGGGTATAAGCTTCCCGATTCGCTTGAAGAAGAAATAGAACGCATTATTTTGGATGATGCGCTGCAATTCCCGGCTATAACCGGGGGGGATATAGGCAGAATCAAAATAAATACGGGCATGGCCGACGAATATATTGAGCGCACACTTAAAATTAAAGAATTCAGCAAGCTTGATTTGAAAATCGCGGTGGATTGTGCGAACGGTTCCGCGTGCGCGACGGCTAAAAAGCTTTTTTCGCATATAACGGAAAAATTCTATTGCATATTTGATAATCCGAACGGTATAAATATCAACAAAAACTGCGGTTCGACCCATATTGATGCGCTTTCGGACTTTGTGGTGCGGAATTCCTGCGATATCGGCTTCGCCTTTGACGGCGACGCGGACAGGCTGCTTACGGTTGACCACAGCGGTGCGCTTGTGGACGGGGATAAGTTCATGGCGATAGCGGCCAAGTATTTGAAATCCCAGGGGAAGCTTAAAAATGACGCCATCGCCGCCACGGCAATGAGCAATATGGGCCTTTTCAAATTCTGCCGCGATAACGGCATTAAATGCGAAAAAGCCGGGGTAGGGGACAGGTATGTGCTGGAAATGATGCTGAAAGAGGGCTTTAATTTCGGCGGCGAGCAGTCCGGGCATATAATTTTCCGGGATCATTCCACTACAGGCGACGGCCAGCTGTCAGCGGTGATGTTGCTAAACGTCCTCGCCGGTACGGGCAAAACATTGAATGAGCTTGCGGGCGAAATTGAGATTTTTCCGCAAATATTAATCAACGTCAGGGTTTCCGCCTACGGAAAACACCGTCTTGAAACGGACGGCGAAATTATAAACGCCGTGCTCAAAGCCGAGGAGGAGCTTGGCGACGAAGGCAGGGTATTGGTAAGGGCGTCAGGCACGGAACCCCTTGTACGCGTGATGCTGGAAGGCAGGGACTCGGGGCAGATTGAGCGGCTGGCGAAGGATATTGCGGGGGTTGTCGAAGAAAGGCTGATTTAATATATGCGAGTTGCCGATAAATGGGATGATTACAGGCTTCTTGACTGCTCTTCCGGCGAAAGGCTGGAGCGGTGGGGGGATATTGTCCTTATCCGCCCCGACCCGCAGGTGATTTGGCGGACGCCGAAAAACCACCCCCTTTGGGAAAAGGCGCACGCACGGTATATACGATCAAATTCCGGGGGCGGGCAGTGGGATATATATAAAAATATACCGTATAATTGGTTGATATCATACAATAATCTTAAATTTAAGATAAAAACGATGGGGTTCAAGCATACGGGCGTATTCCCCGAACAGGCGGTGAACTGGGATTTTACGTCTGATCTGATTAAAAACGAGGACAGGGAAATGAAAGCCCTGAATTTATTCGCCTACACGGGCGGCGCGACGGTTTCAGCTTTATCCGCGGGCGCAAAGGTGACCCATGTGGACGCCTCAAAGGGCATGGTAACATGGGCGAAAGAAAACGCGGAACTGTGCAATATTAATAATAATAACGTGAGATATTTGGTTGATGACTGCAAAAAATTCGTCGAACGCGAGATAAGGCGGGGTAACAGATACGATATAATAATAATGGACCCGCCGTCCTACGGCAGGGGGCCGGGCGGCGAGGTTTGGAAGCTGGAGGATGAAATATACCCTTTGGCCGCACTTTGCGCGGAATTATTGTCGGACAAGCCGTTAATGTTTATGATAAATTCCTATACAACAGGCCTGTCGCCCGCCGTGATGAAATACATGCTTCAAACGGCAGTTGAAAAAAAACACGGCGGGGAAACCTCCGCCGATGAAATAGGCTTGCCTGTTGACGGGACGGGTTTTGCGCTGCCGTGCGGGTCTACGGCAATTTGGGTAAAATAATATCCGTCAAATTGATCCGTTTATTTTCTTGAATGACGAATAAACGGTTTCTGTTGTTTTATATCCTATTTTGTCAAATATGTGGCGGGCATTGGTATTTTTCGCATCGCAGTCCACACTTGCGAATTCATGCCCGCGCTTTATTATTTCGTTTGTCATAAATATCGCGAGGGCCGTGCCGTAGCCTTTATTTGTTGACTCCTTATCTACCGCCAGCGACCCAATGTGGTTATCCCAGGCTATGCATCCATATCCCGCTATTTTCCCGTCCTCTTCCAAAACATATGAACCGTCAAGATTGTCTATGAACTGCCTTCTTTTTTCCTCGGTCGGTTCTTCCTTTTTGGAATCGGGATAACCGGCGTTTACCCGCATTTCATGCATCCCTTTATCCCAAATGTAGTTGCAGCGAAGAAAATCGTCCTTCCGGCATTTTCGTATCATGTTTTCTTTTTGTACGGGAATCAGACCTCCCCGGTATTCCATTTCCAAGCTTGACGCGGTAAAATAAAACCCGAGTTTATCAACAAATTTTATCGTTTCAAAATCGTAATAATAACCCCACATTTCTTTTATTCCGGTTTGCCCGCGGAACTTTTTTTCCGCTTCCCGGCATAACGCCGCGCCTATTCCGCGCCGCCTGTATTCCGGCAACACATATATAAACGCCTGGCAATGCCCCATGTATACGGCCGTCCACAAATACCCCGCAACAGCCCCGCTGTATTCGGCGACGGCAAGCTTATTGTGATCCGCGTTCAAATCTTCCATATAATGACGGTCGTCATTTGTAATTGCGCTTTTTAACGCGCCGGAGTCGTCGGGTGTGTATTTCCTTATAATTATTTCCGCGTTTTTGATAACATGATATTGCATATTTTTTCCTCCCGCCTGATTTGTTTTTATTGAGAATGTGAAGGTCAGCCTATGAAAAGTTTGAGGCTGGAATCCGGGTTTTCTCGCGCTTGACGGCGAAAGCCCATGAAAATTTTTAAATGCCGAGTTGAAGGCAATCGCCGAGCCATAACCGTATTTGACGGCAATATCAATAATTTTTTCGTCTGTGCCGTTGATATCAAATGCAGCCTGCGTAAGCCTCCTTTTCCTTACGTATTCAGACAGCGTCATTTCGGTCATAAGCGTGAAAATCCTTTGGAACATACTTTTTGAACCGGCGAATATCATAGCGATTTCATTTTCTTTTATTTCTCCGTCCAAATTATTTTCTATATAATCCAATACCAGATTCATGCGGTTCATCAAATCCATTTTACGGCCTCCTCTCTTAATTCTACAATATCATATCATAAACAAAACTTCAAAACCTCATATTTTTTGTTCAAAAAATATGAGGTCTAAGTTATAATTTTATTTTAGAACTATAATCAATAATTGTCTGCCGAAATTACAGCCAATGCGTTTTCCTCAAAATAAACAAGCTCGTAATCCGGGAAATTTTCAATAAAATCATTATAAATAATGTGGAATTCTTCGCTTCTCATGTCAAAAACGTAATAATCCGCTTCGGGGTAAGCGTCAGGGTTATTAACGGCGATAAGGGAATGGAGTTCGCTGTAATAATACAAATGCGGAATAATCCAAGTGTTCGCGGCGACGGAAACGTCTTTCGGGATAACTTTCAGGCCTTCGTCAATGAGGTTGTAGGTCTCTTTATTTTGCTTATATTTGTCAATATAATAAACCTTTCCTGAAGTGTACATTAAGAACAGCGAAAGGCTCGCGACAAGGCAGAAAGCCCCGGCCATCTTTTGTTTGTTAAGCTTGATTTCCGAGATATTTATTACGGCAAGGTAAAACAAAAACGCCAGCGGGCCGAAAATATATTGGAAATCTATGGAATATTGATAGACATAGTCGGGCATCAGATTGACGACGACCAAAGGCCCCAACAGGATGAAATTCGTAAATTTTTTATTTATAAGGGGGATGAAGCCCAAAGGCGCGAGCATTTTAACCAAAAATATAAATTTTTCCGCGTTGAAGCACTCTTTTAAAATATAAGCGGGGTTCATTATCAGATATTTTACAACGCCCAGAATGGAATTGCCGCCCGTATCGTAATTGCCCAGCCTGCCGAACATCGCGCCGTCGCCGTAGTTTTCCAGGATGGAAATAGCTAAAACGAAATAGAAACAAGCCGTTAAAAATAAAAATACGCCATGCCAATATTTTTTCCTGTTCAAAAACACATAAATCGAGAGGAAAATAATGTATATTGCGGCATCTTCCTTGACCAACAGCGTCAGGGCGGAAAAAACCGCCATGCCTTTAAAATTTTCTTTTTCCATAAATAAAAGCGCCCACAAAATCAACGGGGTAAGGAAGCAGTTCTCGTGTATGTCGTAAAAGCAGCCGGAGCTGAGCGCGGGATAAAAGGCATAGCATCCGCCTATCAGCACGATTATGCGGTTGTCGATTTTGTATTTTTTGCAGATAAGGTATAGCGGGATAATCCCGCTTGCCAAAATCACCGCCTGCGCGATTTGGAGGGTTATAGGGTTCGGGAAGATAAAGTAAAACGGCAAAATAAGGTAATAGATAGGGGATATATGCACCGCGAAATGGGTTATAAGCCCTTCGCGCTCGGTCGTTACCCAAGGTATCCCGGTTGTTTTCATGTTATGGAACATTTGCGTGAAAATCCCGAAGTCGTAATTGGGCGATGAATAGGTAAGATACCGCAGGCACGTGAGAAGCCCTACAAACAGCGCGAAAAAAAGCCCGAAAACAATATAACAGGTTATCGCGGACTTATCGCTGAACGGCCTTACGGAAAAATTGTCTTTAAAGCAATAATAAGCCGCAAGGGCGACTATGCTCATCCATATAATATACAGCCAAATATTGCTTTCACCTTTGTAGCAGCAAATTACGGCGTAAAGGGATACTGAAACAAAGAGAATAAACCTCTGTTTGCACACGCATTTTTTTATTTTGAAAACAACGCCGGTTGCGGCTGACAGAAACGCGAACAAAAGGATGAAAACGGGCAATTTGAAGGAATTTATATAATCCTTTGAAACAAAGCGCGTTTCATTAAACGCGGCCAAAATGAAGTTTGCGCCGCAGAACGCGGTGAGGAAAATATCAAACAAAAGGTTAAGATATAATATTTTCCCCTGTTTAAAATTGACGATAAATTTATTGATATAACCCAATATTTTATTACCCCCTGACTCCTGAAAATTGGCTGTTATAAAGGTTGGCGTAGAACCCGTCCCGGGCTAAAAGCCCTTCGTGCGTACCCTGTTCGACGATATCCCCGTTGTCCATTACCAAAATAAGGTCGGCGTTCTTTATTGTTGACAGCCTGTGGGCGATTATGAAGTTGGTCCTGCCCATCATAAGGTTATCCATCGCTTTTTGTATAAGGACTTCGGTCCTCGTGTCAACGGAGCTTGTCGCTTCGTCCAAAATAAGTATTTTCGGGTCGGCGAGTATCGCCCTCGCGATCGTGAGCAGCTGTTTCTGCCCGCCCGACACATTGGTCGCTTCCTCGTTGAGGACCATATTATATCCGTCAGGCAGGGTAGTGATGAAATGATGGGCCTGCGCGGTTTTCGCCGCTTTTTTCACATCCTCGTCCGTGGCGTCCTGCTTGCCGTACCTTATATTGTCAGCGATGGAGCCGTTGTACAGCCACGTATCCTGCAATACCATTCCGAACACGCTTCGAAGGCCGTCACGCGTAAAATCGGTGATATCCAGCCCGTCAAGGAGGATTTCGCCTTCGTTAAGGTCGTAAAAACGCATCAAAAGCTTGACTATGGTCGTTTTCCCGGCCCCCGTCGGGCCGACTATGGCTATTTTCTGGCCTTTATTCACGCTTGCCGAAAAGTCGGTTATTACAGGCGTATTTTCAATATAGCTGAAGCCCGCGTTTTTGAATTCAACATTGCCGTTGATAAAAATTTCCGAATCCGACGCTTCACCCTCTGTTTTCGTTATCGCATAGGCGCCTTCTTTGTCGGGCGTTTCTTCCTCTTCTCCCAAAAATTCAAAAACCCTTTCGGACGCCGCCGCCGTCTGCTGCAATATGTTCGAAATCTGCGACAGCTGGGCAATGGGCTGGGTAAACTGCCGCACATAAGTGATAAAGGCCTGTATATCGCCTACGGCTATTTTCTGTATCGCCGCGTAATAACCGCCTATAACGCATATGACGACGTAGCCTAAATTCCCGATGAACATCATTATGGGCATCATAAGCCCGGAAAAGAAATTCGCCTTCCACGCCGCGCTATATAGGGCGTCGTTGTCTTTGTTGAATTCCTCCTGGGCTTTTTCTTCCCCGTTGAAGGCCTTGACGATTGTATGGCAGCTGAAATTCTCCTCGATTTTCCCGTTCACATGGCCCAAATATTCCTGCTGCTTGATAAAATGC
>WREG01000079.1 GCA_009779455.1 Oscillospiraceae bacterium | reverse complement strand
GAGATAACCGACGTGGCCAACGCCGTTTTTGACGGCACCTCCGCCGTCATGCTCTCAGGAGAAAGCGCTATGGGCAAAAACCCCGTCACCGCCGTAAAGGTCATGGCGAAAATAGCGGAGCAGGCGGAACACGACGCTTTCCAGATGAACGCCTACAGGGGGTTCATGTACGATATGGACGCCGAGGACACGACGAACGCCATATGCGACGCGACCTGCACCACGGCGCGGGACATTCACGCGAAAGCCATAATAGCCATCACAAAATACGGCCAGACCGCCCGCAGGATGTCGAAATTCAGGCCGTTCGAGCCTATAGTCGCCGCCACGCCGGAATTGAAGACCTTCCACCAGCTGGCGCTTTCATGGGGGGTATACCCCGTCCTCGCCAAATACCAGACCACTTCCGACGAGCTTTTCGCCCACGCGATTGCCTGCGCGAAGCTTATCGACATCGTGGATGACGGGGACAGCGTCGTCATCACAGCGGGGATACCGCTCAACACTACGGGGAATACAAATACTTTGAAGGTGCAGACCGTATAAATCACGCAAATTTTTTAATAAATGAATTGAATATAGAACAAAGGAGTTAATATCATGAACACTAACATTAAAAAACTGTTAAAATCCGGGTTCGGGCTTTTGATGACGCTGGCCCTGTTGCTGACGAGTGTCCCGCTGGTCGGGTTGCAGGCACATCCGGCAAAAGCCGGGGCCGCACTTGACGAAGCGGCGGCGTTCGAAACCGAGAGGCAAGCGTTTTTTGAGGATGTTGCCGATAATTCAAGCGAATTCGAAAGCTTAGAGACAATCATTATTGAGGACGAGCCGAATATTGTTGATTACCCCCGCGAAGAGCCTGAACGCGAAGCCGCCCCTATCAAAAGCCTGCGGAGCGGCATTGCCGCCGCGCCCGGAGATGCTGGGTTTGCCTACGGGCCGTTTAATCACGGGGACGTCCGCATGTTTTGGATAATGATAGGCCCCGGAAACACCCGTTACGCGTCGCTTCCCGCGACACTGCTCGCAAAAGGGCAGCATTCCAATGTCTGGGTATTAAATGACGCCGAATACCACGCCGCGAAGGGTTCAGGCCATACTTCAAGCTGCGCGTTAAGGGATATGACGCATGAAAAGGCGAATGATATCGCAAATATCATCGACGGCATTTACGAACGGATGACAGACGGGGCGACGGGGTTCGCGAAGCACGCGAATGTGCGGATATCAGCAAATTCGGGATATATCGGAGACATTGACAACGACGGGGCGGTAAATTTCATATTTTACCCCTTAAACGAATTTAACTACGCGGGGTTTTTCTCGCCCGCGGATTTTGACACAAGCGGCGTTTCATGCCGATTGGACGTACTCCACATGAACATCAACGGGATTTTGGGGTCGAACCCCCTTTATTACTATTCCATTCTCGCCCATGAATTCCAGCATCTGCTTTTCTATATGTATTTCGACAATTTTTCAAGCGCGAACAACAATTTTAGCTGGATAAACGAGTCGCTGGCGGATTTGGCGAGTACATATTACCTCCAGCCCGGCGCGGAGGTTTCTGTAAGCGAAAGAACATCCGCCGCTTCGAAAAACCCTTATGCGGCAGCCTCCGGCGCATACAGCGATTTCGTCAGCTTCGGCGCGCTGAAGGGATACGGAACCGGGTATATGCTATCCCTTTTAATGCAAAAGAAAACGGGCGGAAGCTACGCCCATGATATATATGAATATTTTAAAAATACATATCCCCCGTCAGCCACTTTAAGCGAATGGAACGCGAACAGAAGCCTCTGCACCGGGAAAACCATGGCGGAAATTTGGGGCGATGTTGTTAAATCATTTGGGATCGGTTCCGGCGGCATTAATTCCTTCGCCCTGATGTACCAGCTGTTTATGGAAAGCTTCGCCGCCGACGGGGGGGTCGTAAGGGGCGATTCCGCCGACGTTTCCACAGTAAAGCTGTTTTCGGGGAACGAGCAGTCTGAAAATTTATGGAGCCTTCGCAATTTCAACAGTTACCCCCTCGCAAACGGCGGGACGGTCGATCTCGGCGGCTACGGCTCCGGGTCCCCGCGTTCAAACGCCACCCATGAAAAAATATACAGGATCAGCGCGGGAGCCGCCGGCGACACCGTTTTAAATATTACCGTAAATGACGGCGGCGCGGGCGGCGACACCAAATATTACGTAGCTTTAAAACGCGCGGGGACTGCCGCCGCCCTGCCTAACGCGGACATTTATCCTTTGACCCCCGGAACCGCCAAGACAATATACACAAACGGAAAAGAGGCTTATTTGTTCGCGGCGACGCTTTTCCGCAGGGCAAACACCACTGTTTCATATACATGGTCCGCCCCTCCCGCCAATATGATAACGGGGACTGTTGAATTAAGCGCCTATACGCCCAGGATAGGCGACACCGTTACCGCGTCCGCGCCGGGGGTGGCCGGAACGCTTTCATATGCGTGGACAAGCGGCGGGGAGCCTGCCGGGACAAACTCGAACAATTATACAGCGGCGGCAAGCGATATAGGAAATGTTATAAAAGTCAGCGTCACAAGCTCCGCTTACGCAAACGGAAGCCTTGAAACGCAAACCGTCGCCGTCGCAAAGGCAATAAATCCTTTAACGGCATCCGCCCCGGTTTTATCAGACAGGACGCAAACAAGCATAACCCTGTCCGCGAACACAGGATATGAATATTCAAATAACGCTATGCTCTGGCAGGACAGCCCTGACTTTATAAACCTTCTCCCCGGCTTTTCTTACCGCTTTTATCAGAGGATAAAAGCCACTGGTTCGACCGCCGCGTCCAATGTAAGCTCTCCTTTAACGGTATCAACGCTGCCGTCCGCAATCAACAGCGTTATTGTCGCCCCCTCCGGCGCTGCGGTCCAAAACGGCGGCACGAAACAATTCACGGCGACGGTCACAGGACCGGACAACCCGCCGCAATCGGTTGTCTGGAGCGTCAGCGGCGCCAACAGCGGCGGGTCTTACATCGACGGCAGCGGCTTATTGACAGTATCTGCGGGGGAAACGGCTTCCTTGCTGACGGTCACGGCGGCGTCCACGGCGGATCCCTCAAAATACGGGACGGTCACTGTGACGGTGGCATTGACGCCGATTACAAGTGTTAATATAAACATTGCAGCCCCTGTCACGGGCGCGATACCCGGCACGGCCGCGGCAGGCGCGGGCAATTTTACGGCCGGCCCCGTATCATGGTCGCCGAACGACAGCTCTTTCAAAATAGAAACACGTTACACCGCCTCGGTCACCCTTACGGCCAACCCGGGCTATACATTCGCGGGGCTTTCTTCGGCAACCGTTAACGGACAAAACGCGGATATCACCAATAACGGAAACACGCTGGTATTGTCATATCAGTTTGAGCCGACGGAAAATCTTAATTTCTGGCAAAGGATACTCGCTTTTTTCATGAGCCTTATTGAATCGATCAGGAATTTATTCACCGGCGGGATGTAAGTTTAATGTTAATTTCATTATTTAATAGTCTGGGAGGGGTATGCATGAAAAAATTATCGAAACCGATGGAAAGCGCTACACGCATAAAAATTAATGATTGGCTAATAAATTTAAAATTAAAAACCCTTAAATAAATATTAATTAAGGAATGTTCAACAATGGAAATCACGGAAAACGCCCGTAAAATATACGATAAACTTGCCGTCGGCTGGAATACTTGGGATGTAAGGAGCGTCACTTCGCATATTTTTCTGCCTGACCGGCTGCGCCTTAATTTGAATTTTTTCATTACGCATTTGTCGGCGGTGGCTAAAGACCACGCATGGGAGAACGTGGAATGCTTCGGCGAACACGCCGCCGACGGGAGCTATACGGATGTCACAATAAGGCTTCAGGGCGCGAAATGCCGCGTCGAAACGGCGTCAAGGGGCCGCGAGCTGGTTATGCGCGTGACCCCCGCCGAAACAAAGCCGAATTATTTCGTTTCATTATCGGTTGAGCCGATATGGGGCGGCAAGCATACAATAGGATACCGTGACGGCGGCATAATCGCGGGGGACGGGGGAAGCCGCCATTTTATCCGCAGGCTGACGGAAGCCGCGAAGCCCGGCTGGAACCCGGTATCCGCCCATCAGCTTATTGGCAGCGCGAATGGACCCGTATATTACACCGCAAACAGCGGTTTGGATATCGCCGAGGCAGATGCTTTTATTGAAGAACAAAAAAATATTTGGCTGAACGCGGCTGTAAGCGCCGACGGGGATATGGGCGAAGCATTGGCGGCCATGCGGCGCAGCTTGCTCTGGAATACCGTGTATGACAGCAAAAACGGACGCATAGTCAGCCCTGTCTCCCGAAACTGGTGCCGCCACAACACCGCTTTCGGGGATTATGTCGTTTTCGGCTGGGACACCTTCTTCGCGGGGCTGCAAATGGGGCTTATCGACAAGGATTTGGCTTACGCGAATATATTCTCAATCCTCGAGGAGATAACCCCTGAGGGGATGCTGCCGAATTTCGGCGCGGCGAACGGCTCGAGCCGCGATCGCTCCGAACCCCAGGTAGGCAGCCTTTGCGTATGGAAATTATATATACAATATGGCGACGTGTGGTTTGTCGAAGAATGTTATGACAGGCTCTTGGAATGGAACCGCTGGCGCTTCAGATGCAGGGATAAAAATAGCGACGGTTTGCTGGAACTGGCTTCCGACCCGTGGGAATACGGGCCGGGGGACGAGCTGCACGGCTACGGCAATAAAAACACCGGCGGCAGGCAGGGCGCAATGTGGGAATCGGGGATCGACAACTCCCCGATGTTCGACAGGGCGATATTCAACGAAGAAAAGCATTGTCTTGAACTGTCTTATGCGGGCTTGAACGCGCTTATGGCAATGGATTGCAAGCTTTTAGCGAAAATGGCGCGGCTTTTGGGCAAAAAAGATGACGAAACCGAGCTGACGGAGCGCGCAGAACGGCTTTCGCGCCTTATAAATGAGGAATTGTGGGACGAAAAGACGGGATGCTACATGAACCGCCATTGGACGGGCGAGTTTGACCCCTGCCTTTCACTGACGCATTTTTACCCGCTGACAGCGGGAATCGTCCAGCCGGAGCGTATGGACAGGCTTGTAAACGGGCATTTGCTGAACCCTGATGAATTCTGGGGGGAATATGTCATACCCAACGTCAGCCGCAGCGACCCCGCTTTTAACGATCAGGACTACTGGCGCGGGCGCATATGGGCCCCAACGAATTTCATAGTCGCGGAGGGCTTGCGCCACGCGGGGTTGAAGGAAGCGGGAAGCGAACTCGCCAAAAAGGGGCTTGACATGTTCCTTCGCTGCTGGCGCGAAAAAGGCGTGGTCGGCGAAAATTACAACGGCATCACGGGCGAAGCGGCCGAGCGCGGGAGCAGCGACCGTTTTTACCACTGGGGCGCGCTGCTGGCATATCTGGCGCTGGAAGAGAGAATTTGCTTTAACCCGTGGACGGATTCTATTGAAAAGAACCCGGATAAGAGCCAAATCGGAGAAATATACCGTGTGCCGACGCGGGACGGCGAAAAAATTGATGTATAATTTATACTGATTGATAAATATTAGGGGGGGGGGATTTTTATGTGGTCAAGAGAAATGCTTAAAAACAACGCAAAAGAAATATTGGGCAGAAACCGCTGGAATATAGCCTTAGCTTGTTTTATCGCCGGAACAATAGGCGGCATGAGCACAATTCCAAGCACGGGTACAAATTTGTTTAATATAAGTTTTAATTACGGTTACGGCATACCAAATAAAATTTCTTTACTAACCGTCATAATGTTGCCGATTGCAATTATTATTGCTTTCGCTTTCGCTGTATTTATCACGGCCCCCATTCAAGTGGGGTTATGCCGTTACATGATGGAAGCCCGTCAGGGCAAAACCGATTTGAATACGCTTTTTTGGGCTTTTAAAAAAGAGCGGTACGGGAATATCGTAAAAGTTATGCTTATCAAAGACGTTTATATATTCCTTTGGTCATTGCTGTGTTTTATCCCCGGAATTATAAAAATGTTTGAATATTATTATGTGCCTTATATTTTAGCGGAAAACCCGAATATCGGGATTGACCGCACTTTACGGCTAAGCAGGAATATGACAGACGGGGAAAAAGCGGATATTTTTATTTTGAATCTTTCTTTTATCGGATGGTATCTGTTTGGAATGGTTACTTGTTTTGCAGGGATGCTGCTACACGTAACCCCTTATGTTGCGCTTACGAACGCCGAGCTTTACGCTTTCGTTCGGGAACGCTCGATTTATAGCAATATCACGAATACCGGCGAGCTTAAGGGTTTCTATACAGCCCCTCCGCAGTATAACGCAAGTCCGTATCAGCAGCCGCCACAACAACAGCCGTACCCGAATCAATATCAGAACAACGGCCAATACCAGCCGTATCAACATCCGTCACAATATCAAGCCCCGCCTTATCAGCAAGCGCAGGATAATATTCCGATTTCCACGGCGGAGCAAAATGACGAACAGCCGCCGCCCGAAATCAACGATTATAGTGAATAAAAAATTGGGAACGATAAATTTTCATAAATAAAAAAGGGAGGGTATAATACCCTCCTTAAAAATGTCATTTTTTCTTAAACTAATTCTAAAATGCACATCTCAGCGGCGTCCCCGCGGCGGGGGCCTGTTTTGGTCAAACGGCAATAGCCGCCGTTTCTTTCGCTGTACTTAGGCGCGGTTTCGTCAAACAGCTTTTTCACAACGTCCTCTTTGGTGATATAGGCCAAAGCCTGCCTTTTGCTGTGCAGGGTGTTGTTTTTGGCCAAGGTTATCATTTTTTCGGCCATAGAACGCACCTCCATCGCCCTGGTAAGCGTAGTTTCTATTCTGCCGTATTCCAAAAGAGCCGTCACCATGCCCCTGAGCATTGCCCTGCGGTGATCCGTGGCCCTCCCGAGTTTTCTTGTTCCCGGCATATTAATTCAACTCCTTTAATCATCATCTTTGCGAAGCGTCAGGTTAAGGGATGAAAGCTTCGCTATAACCTCGTCAAGGGATTTTCTGCCCAAATTCCTGACCCTCATCATTTCGTCCTCGGTTTTGGTTATCAAATCCTCAACTTTGTGGATATTAGCCCGTTTCAGGCAGTTGAAAGAGCGGACCGACAAATCAAGCTCCTCAACGGTCATTTCGAGTATCTGCTCCTTGCCGCTGTCGTCCTTGACGACCATGACCTCAGTGTTGCTCATGTCCTCTGAAAGGTCAACAAACAGGTTGAGATGCTCATTTAAAATTTTAGCGGCGAACGAAACCGCTTCTTTCGCTGAAATTGTCCCGTTCGTAAGAACTTCAAGCGTAAGCTTGTCATAGTCCGTGATGTTGCCAACACGTGTGTTT
Source organism: Oscillospiraceae bacterium (assembly GCA_009779455.1). GTDB lineage: Bacteria > Bacillota > Clostridia > Oscillospirales > Acutalibacteraceae > WREG01. Next base: position 884 of record WREG01000079.1, on the reverse strand, counting down.
TCAACATTATAGTTAACTTTTATAACGGGTGTGTATATAGAATCTATCGCTATGACCCCTATGACCGGGTCGAGCAGCGCTTTATTGCGTTCCGCTGACACATAGCCTCTTCCTATATCGGCCGTAAGCTCCATTTTGACGTGAGCGTCGGAATTTAAAGTAGCTATATGCTGGCTTGAATTTAAAATTTCGACTTCGCTGTCCGCCTGTATATCCCCCGCAGTGATTTCACGCTCTCCGCTGCAGTCGATATACATTAATTTCGGGCCGCTCCCGTTTATTTTGAGAATAACGCTTTTTAAATTAAGGACTATTTCAGTAACGTCTTCTTTCACGCCTTCAATTGATGAAAATTCATGAAGGATGCCGTCAATTTTTACCGACGTGATCGCATAGCCCAGCAGTGATGATAAAAGAACCCGCCTTAAACTGTTTCCTAAGGTTGTTCCGTAACCCCTTTCGAGCGGTTCCAGCGTAAAAACGCCGTAAGTTCCGTCCGGCGTCAGATCAATTGTGTCGATTCGGGGCTTTTCGATTCCTATCATTTAGGATCCTCCTTTCAGAGTACGCAAAGCATTACAAAGTAAAATACTTAAAGTGAAAAATACTAAATATTATTACTTGGAATAAAACTCAACGATTAAATGCTCCTCGACAGGGGTTTCAATCTGGTCGCGCTCAGGCATGGCTATTATTTTTACCTCGTGCGCTTCCCTGTCAACATCAAGCCATTGCGGCACGGGACGCCGCCCCGAATTTTCCAATATCGCCTCGAACACGTTGTTGTCAAGGCTCTTTTTCTTGATTGAAATTACGTCGCCTATCTTACAAAGGTAAGAAGGTATATCTGTTTTTATGCCGTTTACCTTGAAATGGCCGTGGTT
>WREG01000078.1 GCA_009779455.1 Oscillospiraceae bacterium | reverse complement strand
TAGTATACCGTCCCACAGAGTATATTTTAACAGATTTGGACGGCAAATTAAACCCACAGCGATTGGCAACCACATTTCATTCCTTGTTGGTGCCTTTCGCAGAAAGGAATGGTCTTTAACATGAAGATATTTTTAGCGGTATTATTGGCTCTTGCAATGTTTTGCGGCCTTGCATCCCTGACGGTTAGCGCACAGGATGAGAATGACGCAGGCGTTGAAGACGCTGTTCCCGAGAAAGGCCCGACCGGGGTTAAAGAGATTTTGTCGCTTGTCACTTTTAAAGACGTTATCGGTCTTTTTGAAAGCGGTTATTGGATGCTGTTACTGGTTTTTTTGTTCGCCCCGGTTATCAATTTTATAGGTTCGCTGTTTTTTTAATCAATTAATGATACGGATATTGCAAGGGACGCTGTTTCGGCGTCCCTTTTAATTTTTATAAGACGAAAGCCTTTCATATTCAATTTTGCTATTGCATTTATTAAAATAAAAGTATATAATAGAGCCATCTTTTTATCGGAGGCGCATAAATCATGAAAACAGTTAAAAAATTAATATCCATAACCCTTTGCGCGGTTCTTTTGCTTCTGCCGCTGGGATTGATTTCCACCGCTGCGGATACATACGGGCCGGGTTCGAAATTTGTGGTGCTGGGCGATTCTATCGCGGCGGGCGAAGGCGCGAGCGAGGGCGCAAAATGCTACGCGAAGCTGATAGCCGACGAAAAAAACTTCGAGCTGTCGAATTTCGCCGTCGGCGGGCATGACTCATTCCAATTGATGGAAGTCATGGAGGACGAAGCGGTGCGGGACGCCATCGCCGAAGCGGACATTATCAACCTTTCCATAGGCGGCAACGACCTGCTCCACGCGAACGTCATCACCATCGTGCTGCGTATCATGATGGGTGACACAAGCCTTGTGGAACCGTATCTCAATGCTTTCAGAGAGAATTTCGCATTTATCGTCGAGGATATCCGCGCACTCAACCCCGGCGCCCTGTTTATCGTCCAGACCTTATACAACCCGATGGACGGCATACCCCTTGTGGGAGACGCTTACGAAGCCGCGAACGTTATGCTGAACGATATCTATTTTGAATACCTTGAAGAAAACCCCGGCGCATATGAAATAGCGGATATACACGGCATTTTCGCAGGGCGCGGGGGCCTTATTTTCGGCGACCGGGTGCATCCCTCCGACAGCGGCCACGCGCTGATAGCGAAAGTGCTTACGGCTATGATAGACGGCACGGAATTAGACCTTGACCCGGTCGAGCCGTTTGAACCGAACTTTTTCCAGAAAATCGGCATCTTCTGGAACGCCCTTGTGGACTATTTAAGCTATTGGCTGTCGGTCTATTCCCTTTGGGAGCTGATTGGGAAAGCGGTTAGCTTTATTTAAAATATATTTAATGAAAGGAATATACAGAATGACAGCAAAATTAAAAACAGCGGTAGTCGGCATGGGCGGCATCGGGAACACCCACGCCGGATGTTATGACAATGACGATTTGGCGGAGCTTGTGGCGGTCTGCGACCTCGTGCCTGAAAAAGCGGACGAAGCGGCGGACAAATTCGATGCTAAAGCTTTTTACAGTGTTGACGATATGCTCACGGCCATGCCCGAGATAGACGCGGTGTCGATAACCACATCGGGCTACGACAACGGCAGCATGCACTTCGAGCCGGCGTACAAAGCCCTCGAATACGGCAAGGCGGTGCTTTGCGAAAAGCCCATATGCAATGAATTGGAAGACGCGAAAGCCCTTGTCGCCTTTGCAAAGGAAAAAGGCCTGTATCTGGGCTGCGACTTGAACCATTATTTCACGGAAACCTCAGATAAGGCCCGTGAATACATGAAAAACGGCAAAATCGGCGAAACGGTGTATGTCCTTCAAAAAATGGGCTTCAACGGGAGCGAAAATATCTATAACGGGGCGGGCTCCCCCCGCTGGCAGACGCCATATTCCCATATAAAGGCGTTTTTGGCGCACCCGTTCAGCCTAATGCGCTATTACTGCGGCGACATTACGCATATACAGGCATTTCTTGACAGACCCGGCATCAGGCGCGCGGCGGGCGACCCCATGCTCTCGATAAACAGCGTCCACATGAAATTCGCGGACGGCGGCGTGGGCTACATCATAAGCCAGCGGGGCGACTCGAATTTCGGCCTTGGCGGCTGGTGGAGCTTCGAGCTTTCCGGCACAAAGGGCGCGTTCTGCATCGAGAACTGCGTCGAGAAGCTGACCTATTGGCCCGGCACGGAAATAAACGCGGACGGCGACAAAACAACCCCCGAAACCGAGGTTTTCGATTCTGGGATAACAGATTTCGGCGCGACCTTCCCCAGGCGCATACACGCCTTTTTGGAGGACGTGACAAACGGAGTGCACCCGGATTACATAAGGGCATCGGGCCGCGACGCCCTCGCGACTTTAGAATGCACCTTCGCCGCCATCAAATCCTATGAAAGCGGCGGGGAATTGGTGCAGGTGGGCAAACTGCCGCCGCTGCACGGGGATATAAGATACGTTTTTTAAATTAAAAAATCTATGCGACTTGTAGGACGGGGATTTTAAGGATGATCAAACCCTATCTTGAAGCCGGGCAAATCGTCGGGACCCACGGGATTAAAGGCGAACTGCGCGTATATCCCTGGTGCGACAGCCCGGAATTTTTAAAAAATTTCGAATACCTTTATTTTAATGAGAACGGCAGAGAAAAAATAAAGGTTTTATCAGCTAGGCCCCACGGGAACATAGTGATACTGTCCCTTGAAGGCGTTGATACGGTAAACGCCGCCGCTTCTTTACGGAACAAAATCCTTTACATCGACAGGGACGACGCGGAGCTGCCCGACGGGAGCTGGTTCGTCAGCGACCTTTTGAGCTGCGGGGTTATCGACGCGGACAGCGGCAAATTGTACGGAAAAATAACCGATTCCGCCAAAACAGGGGCAAATGACGTTTGGCACATAAAAAATGACGCGGGAAAGGAATATTTGATACCCGTTATACCTCAGGTTGTGATAAAGGCCGACCTTGAAAACGGCAAAGTGTATATCCGCCCCCTGAAAGGAATTTTTGATGAGAATTGATATCCTGACCCTGTTCCCCGAAATGTGCGAAAGGGTTTTCATGGAAAGCATCACGGGCAGGGCGGTCAAAGCGGGGCATATTGAGATAAACGCGCATAATATCAGGGATTACAGCGAAAACAAACAGAGAAGCACCGACGATTCGCCCTACGGCGGCGGCGAAGGGATGCTCCTTACCGCGGAACCCGTTTATCTCTGCTATGAGGCGCTGTGCGGGGAGCTTAACAGCAGTCCGCATTTGATTTATATGACCCCGCAGGGAAAACCCCTTAAACAGAAAAGGGTTATTGAACTGTCAAAACTCCCCGCTATAGCCATACTTTGCGGGCATTACGAGGGGATCGACGAACGGGTGATCGACGAGCTTTCGCCGGAAGAAATTTCCATAGGCGATTTCGTGGTCACGGGGGGCGAGCTGCCCGCGCTCATGCTGGCGGACGCCATAGCGCGTATGTGCGAAGGGGTGCTGTCGTCGGCGGAAGGGTTTATGAAAGAGAGCCATTACGAGGGCCTGCTCGAATACCCGCAGTATACAAGGCCCGCCGTCTGGCGCGGCAGGGAGGCGCCGGCCGTGCTGCTTTCGGGGCATCACGCCAATGTGGAAGCTTGGAGACGTGAGCAGTCATTAATCCGCACCCGCGAACGTCGGCCGGATTTGATGGAATTGATATGTTAAAAAAGAGGAATTTAAAAATTTATTTGTTATTGGTCTCCGTCGTTTTTTTAACGGCGTGCTTTTTCCTTGTCAGGGCTTCCGACCAGGATCCGTCCCCCGTTTTATCCCCGACCTATGAACTGACTAACGCTACGGAGGAAAACGCGCACGAAACGGACGGGGCAACGGAAGCCTCTGAAGAACCGCCGACGGCCCCGGCCGTTAACATCCAAACCGAGCCTGGCGACAACGCGGATACCGCTGCCGAACCGACTGATAATGCGGAGGAAAATACGAAAAAGGTGATATATCTAACCTTTGACGACGGCCCTTCGGCGAGGACGCCCGAAATTTTAAATATCCTTGATAAATATAACGTAAAAGCCACGTTCTTTGTTGTCCATACCTCCGAAGCAAACAGGGAATACACGAAAAGCGCTTATGAAAGGGGGCACGTTATAGGGCTTCACACCTATTCCCATAAATATAACGTGATATATTCTTCGGAAACCGCCTTCTATGACGACCTCCGGAAAATATCCGACGAGGTGTTCGACTGTATCGGGGAACGCATAAAAATAATGCGTTTCGCGGGCGGCAGCAGCAACACATTATGGAAAAAATATGCATCCGACGGGGATCTGATGAATAAACTCGTTAAAGGCGTCGAAGAAAAGGGGTATGCCTATTTTGACTGGAACGCCCAGAGCAATGACAGCGCCGGAGGGCTTCAAACAGTGGAAAGGCTTTTCAAAAGCGCGATATCTTCCGGCGAAAAAGGCAGAACGCCAATAAATATGCTTATGCATGACGAGGCTTCAAAAAAATTGACGGTCGAAGCTTTGCCTAAAATTATAGAGTTTTACCAAAGTATGGGCTACGAATTTTGCACATTATCACAAGATTCCCCTGTTTTCCATCATTCTGTCAGCAAATAATTTTATTTATTTTTGTATACCTTTAATAAAATCCTGTCATATTATACAATTGCGTGTCTTTATTTATAGCAAATTTATAAGTACCTATGAAAAATGCCATTTTGCGGGATGTACCCGCTTTTAATTGTTGACTGGGCGTTATTTTGTGATATAATATTACAAACGCTATATAAATAAGGATGGCTATATATATGTACGTAAAAGATGTAATTGTTCAAAACCAAGTTGGGCTGCACGCCCGTCCGGCTACGTTTTTTATACAAAAAGCCAATGAGTTCAAATCCACCATATGGGTGGAAAAGGACGAACGAAGGGTGAACGCGAAAAGCCTTTTGGGCGTCCTGTCTCTCGGAATAATGGGCGGCACGGCCATCCGCATAATCGCCGGCGGGCCGGACGAAGCCGATGCCGTCGAATCGCTCGCGAACCTTGTAGATAACGGCTTTGCGGAATAAGCGGCTTGTTGGCCGCAACATTCTGCGGAACGCAGGAGTTAGGAATTGGGCAAGGTAGAGCATCCGCTTATTCGCGTATGAAATCTGCTGTCTAACGTCTGAAATCCGAATTCGAGGGCGGATTATATGTCCGCCCGGTTTTTGTTATTGCTATTATATGGATAAAACAAAGGAATTAAGACAAAAATCATTGAAACTGCCGAAGCTGCCGGGCGTCTATATCATGAAAAACCGGAGCGGCGGCATTATTTATATAGGCAAAGCCAAGAACCTTAAAAACAGGGTGTCCACATATTTCGGCTCCGGCCCGCACGATGTCAAGGTTATGAAAATGGTTGAAAACGCTTTCGATTTCGACTATATCGTCGTTGACAGCGAATACGAGGCCTTTGTCCTTGAAAGCAGCCTTATAAAACAGCATCAGCCTAAATACAACATAAAATTAAAGGACGACAAGGGGTTCTATTTTATAAAGGTGACCGCAGGGGATTACCCCGTGATATCCGTCGCCCACAAAAAGGAAAACGACGGCGCGCAGTATATCGGGCCTTACACGACCTCTTTTTATGTAAACCGGCTGGTGGGCGAAACAAATAAAATATTCCGCCTGCCCCAGTGCTCAAAGGTTTTCCCCCGCGATATAGGCAAAGGCCGTCCCTGCCTCAATTATTTTATAGCCCGCTGTTCGGCGGTCTGCGCCCGCAAAATCGGAAAACAGGATTACGGCGAGGCTCATAACGGGGCGATGAAGTTTATACGGAACGGCAGCGCGGACACGCTGAAAAAACTAAAGGCTGAAATGGAGGAAGCGGCTGAAAACCTTCAATTTGAAAAAGCCGCGAGGATACGGGACAGGATAGAGTCCATACAAAAAACCGGGGACAGGCAAAAAGTAGTCACGGATAAAATTAAAAGCGCGGACGTTTTTTCGTTCGTAAAATCGGATTCGCATATATGCTTCGCCGTCCTGCGTTTTGACAATTACCGCTTATACGACAGCGAGCATTTTATAATAAGCGAGCCTGTAGACGACGAAAAAACGGCGCTTGAGCAATTCTTGGCCCGTTATTACGCTATAAGGGAGCTGCCGCCCAAAATCATACTTCAAAGCGATATCCCCGACAAAAACCTGCTAATTGAATATTTCGGGAGGGAAAAGGGCAATCGCCCCGTTATAACCGTTCCCGTCAAAGGGGAGCTTGAAAAAGTCATAGGCATGTGCAAAAACAACGCCGCCGAAAAGCTCTGCCTGTTTTTGGGGAAGAATAAAAAAGAGCAGGCCGCACTTATCGAGTTAAAAGAACTGCTAGGGCTTGAAACCGTCCCCGCGTATATCGAAAGCTACGACATTTCCCACACAGCGGGGAGCGAAAACGTATGCGGCATGGCGGTATTCAGGGACGGGGCACCCTATAAAAAGGCATACAAGCGTTTTGCGATAAAAGGCTTTGAGGGCCAGGACGACTACGGTTCGCTGAAAGAGGCAGCCTCGCGCAGGTTTGCGGAATATGAAAAAACGGAAACCGATGAAGGCTTCGGCAAGCTGCCCGACTTGATACTGGTGGACGGCGGGCAGGGGCAGGTATCCGCATTTGCATCCGCGCTTGACGGGTTTTCACTTGAAATCCCCGTATTCGGCATGGTAAAAGACGGCAAGCACAAAACCCGCGCCGTCGCTTCCTCCGGCGGGGAGATAGAGATAACCTCAAAGCGCTCGGCTTTCACCCTTATAGGGGAAATACAGAACGAAGTGCACCGCTTTTCTGTTGAATACCACAGGAAAAAGCATGAAAAGAACGCCCTGCGCCCGGAATTATGCAATATAGAGGGCATAGGCGAAAAAAAGGCTAAAATATTGCTTGATCATTTTAAAACGGTCAAAGCGATAAAAAGCGCGTCATTTGAAGAGTTATCCGCGGTTAAGGGGATCAGCGAAACCAACGCGGAAAAAATATTTTTATATTTCAGGAAATAATTATGCGTGTAATAACAGGTACGGCAAAAGGGAAAAAGCTTGAAGAATTGAATCGGTTCCCGTCCGGCCCGGCTGTGCGCCCGACCGGGGCCATTACAAAAGAAGCCGTTTTCAGCATCATACAATTTGACATTGAAGGCAGGCGGGTTCTGGATTTGTTCGCGGGTACGGGGCAGCTCGGCATAGAAGCTTTAAGCCGGGGGGCGGAACACTGCGTTTTTACCGACATATCAAACGAATCGGTAAAGCTCGTAAAAAAAAATATCGAAATAACGGGATTTAAGGATAATTCATCCGTTTTGAGGGCGGAAGCGCTGTCATACCTTTCGTCAGTTTCGGATAAATTCGGCATCGTTTTTTTAGACCCCCCTTACAGCGGGGAGCTGTTGCTTAAAGCCCTTGAAAGAATCGACCGCGTCATGGAGGACGGCGGCGTGATTGTATGCGAAAGCGCGGCGAAAACGGTCCTTCCGGAAAACGCGGGAAGGTTTGCAAAGCAGAAAACTTATTTTTACGGGAATACGGATATCCATATTTATAGGAGCATATAAACGTTTCAGTTATCATAAACAGCTCTCTTATAACATATAAATGTACAAACTATATTTATATGGGGTGTGCTAAATGTTTGTATTCTCTATAAAATCGAAAAAATTCAAGGTTTTTGCCGCGTCCGTAATCGTATTGCTGGTAGCGGGAGGGATTTTTTTCGTAACGTCAGCCAATAAACCGGCGTCTAAATCGGACGCCGTAAATTATTCGGCAAAAAACAGCGCGGAACGCCTCAGTTTTATTTCCCAGTTCGGCTGGGAAGCGGACGAAGAGCCGCTGGAGGTCGAAGAGGTGATAATCCCGAAAGAATTCAACGATACATACGTGAAATACAACGAAATACAAAAAACACAGGGGCTTGACCTCTCATCTTACGCGGGGGTGAGGGCGAAACGCTGGACATACGCGTTAAAAAATTATGACGGCTACCCCGCCGACGGCAAAACGGTCAGGGTCAACCTTCTCATATACGACGGCAGGGTAATAGGCGGCGACGTTTGCTCCGTGGAGTTGAACGGGTTTATGCATGGCTTCGCTTCGAGGAATTAGGACCCGGGTATTAGAAACCGGGCATCTCTAAAAAACCTTATGAACATCCTACCCGTAGGGGCGGGCCTCATGCGCTTACAATATATAAACGCGTTGCCTGCACCCGTAATCCTCGTCTATTTGCCGGGCGGGCACAGAGGCCCGCCCTTACGGCTCGAAGGTTTTTAGAGGTGCCAAATTAGGATTTTAAATGATAGAACGTGTTGATAAAATAATCGCT
>WREG01000077.1 GCA_009779455.1 Oscillospiraceae bacterium | reverse complement strand
TAACGGTAATACCACCAAAACTGGTTTACCGCCCAGCCCGTCATGTATAGCATCCTTCCCATCGGCACCACGCATATGGGATCCTCCGCTACAATCATCGGAAAACCCGTCAGTTGTATAAAAGCCCCCCGGCAGCGGTAATATTTTTCCGCTATCATACGTCCCATGGGCAAAAACCAATCCGTCAGCGTTTCCATATAGGGCAGCATCAATTCGGGATGATTGCCTGCCGGCATTCCCCAAAACGGCTGCTGGAAATTGTAATTCATATGGTAATCGCCCTTCCAAAGGGCGTAGTCGGCCACGGTACTCGGAAGCATCAGCCCGGGAGCGGTTTTGCCGGATTTATACACGCATTTTTGTGCGTGCAGGGTCTCATGCCACATCTGCTCAAAGGGCTTGTCCTCCGTCGAAAACGAAGACTTGCCCCAAAATGCCTCCGCGTCCTCCGAAACGTCCGCGTCGAAGGTTCCTTCTATGCCGTCCATGCGCGAGCTTAAATATTCTATGCCCGCCGAAGCGCGTTTGCCGTCAAGCCCTGTCGTGGCAATGCCGATATAAAGGCTCCCTTCGTAATCGTCAACGGGTTTTATGGTCAGGCAGGCCTCGCTGTCGTCAAGGGCCTTTGTCGGCTGTACCTCCGCAGCCCCGAAAGCGGCCATCATGCATTCAAAGCCCTTGGGATATGTGAGGTCGGAGCCGAACTGCTGCAAAACGCAGTATTGGCCGGCGGCAGTTGTGACCACAGGCGGCTCCAGCGGCGTCGCGGGAAGCACTTTGCCGTTGCCGGACATTACGGAGCGGCCGTGTCTGCGGTAAAACTTCGTCGTGAACTCGTCAATGGACGGGTCGCGCCATCTGTAAAGCGCGAAACGCACGGGCGCCCCGTGCCCGAGGGTGTTTTCCACAAGGTTTTCGATTTTCCAGCCAACTTTCAAGAGGTTTTCGGACGGATGGACGCATGCTTCTATATATATATTAACGTTTTCATCGTATTCGCATAAAATATTGACTTGACCCTTCTCAACCTCAAGGGTCAGCGCAAATCGCCCGCCCGGCAGGTCGGGGGGCAGGAACATCTGCAGTTCGCCCACGGGCTTCGGGCAGGGATAGGGGATGTTGTTGTAGCTTTTCGGCGCGCCCTGGCAGATTTCATGCATTCGCTCCGAATTTCGGGGCTTTTCGCCGACAGCCTCGACCTTGCCGCCGTAAGGCCCGCATTTCCAGCGTTCAATTTCTATGCCCCGGGTCAGCTCGTCTATATCGACGGGATCCGGGTCAACGCTGTAGTCGAAGCGCCTGTCCCAAACGTCGCCTTTCCCGAAACGGAAGCCGATATAGTCATAATCGGGGTAAATGCTGACGGATATGTCCCCGTTGCCGAGGAGCAGCCCGTCCTCCGGCAACAGTCGGCGGCTTTTTACGGTAATTTTATGCGGCGCGTTTTGCGGGGTATTGTTTTTTGGAGATATCATGGAAAAACCATCCTTAATTTGCAAACAATCCGCAAAAGAAGCTGCGGATATATTCCGACAATTCGTTCAGCCAAAGCAAAAAGATTTCAAAACCGCTTAATTTGTCCGGCGAAGGGTTCAATCCCGAAGCTTCGCCGCCGGGCGCAATGAGAAAACTGCCCGTTATGCTCGGGAACCTGCCCTCGGCGAAGGCCTTGCAATTAATTACAGTGGTTTTGCTTACCGATATTTCTTCGTTTTGATAAAGCATGCCTGACTTTGTTGGTACACTGCCATCCGTTGTGTAATATATGTCCGCGCCTTCGGAACTTGTCAGTTTTGCCGTTTTTGCAATATTGTCAATGACGCAGACGGGCGTTTTAAGAAGGTTCCCCGTTATATTTTTTTTCACATTGTTGCTCATGTCAAGCCCGGCCGCCGCGCCGTCTGTCATTTTAAGCGGGTTGAACAGCCCTCTGAACCGCAGCTCAAAAATGTTGCCTGCAACTGTCCCCGTTCCTCCGCCGTAAAGGGCAAGCTCGCCTTTGTGCCTGTTCGTTTCGCTCAGATTCCTGTAAAAAATGTTGTTTTCAATGCGTATGTCTCGGCAGTTTGTGGCGTGGGGCATTATCATTATGGCCTGGCCGTAGCAGTTGTGGACGAAATTGTTGATGAAAGAAATGCCGTCCGTGTTGTTTTCAAAATCATAGGCGCAACCGTCCGCCCCGCCGGGGTCGCGCATATAGCCGAACTCGTTGCCCGATACAATATTCGTGTCGGGGCCGCCCGTCAGCTCGCCCGAAATTATGCAGGTGTTGCCGACGCCGATTTCCCCTAAGCCGTTGTCAAGCCACAAGCTGTTTTTTATGTCGAATTTTGTGGCTTCCGTGTGATAAATACTGTTGTACCCGCCGCCCGTAAAGGTGCAGCCGTCAATAAGCACATTCGCAAGATGTATGCCGAATTCCAGGTTGTCGGGGAAAAAATCGCGGTCGTTGTTTTTAAATATGCAGTTTTTGACCGTAATGTTTGAGGCCGTGTTAATCCCCTGCACGGTACCCTTTATTTTAATGGCGTGGCCGAACGGGAGCATTGCTGACACATTGTTGCTGTCATGGATATAGCAGTCCTCGATATAATAATAGTCATTGCCCGCGCTGTCGTCTATCCCGATGAAAATACCCGTAAAGCTGTTGCCGATTCCGATGCCGATAATCCGCCAGCCCTGCGATTCGGGGGGAATGGTGACAGAAGAGCCGATATTGTCCTGTTTCCCCTTGATATACGGTCGGTCGCCGCCGCCGTATGCCGCTAAGGTAACAGGATCGGCTTCCGTACCCGCACCGTTCAGCGTCACAGCGCCTTCAAAGATATCGCCGCTTTTGAGGCATACGGTATCCCCGGCATTAAAAGTATTTTCGCTTATTTTGGAAAGGGTTTGCCACGGTTCGCTTTCCGTCCCCGGATTGCCGTCGTCGCCTTCGGACGAGCTTACGTAATAAGACGCGCCTGACGCGGCGGACGCCGACATGGGGTTAACCGCAGTAAACAGGCTGAGCGCTACAATAACGCCGAGCAAAATACAAAAGCATTTTTTAGTCATAATTTATCATATCCTCTCTTTTTTTATTATTTTATAAAATAAAATCTTAACAATGAAAAATAAATTTATGAATCCGATTTATTCGTTTCCGTGTGAAAGCATCGCTTTTACTTTTATCGGCAGGCCGAACAGGTTGATAAACCCGGCGGAGTCGTTCTGGTCGTAGACCTCGTCCTCGCCGAAGGTGGCTATGGCTTCGCTATACAACGAATACGGTGACGTCGCCCCGGCGTTTATGATATTGCCCTTGTAAAGCTTCAATTTCACCTCGCCCGTGACGGTTTCCTGGGTTTTGTCCACAAACGCGTCCAAAGCCTCCCGCAGGGGGGTGAACCACTGGCCGAAGTACACAAGCTCCGCGTATTTCGCCGCCACAAGCTCCTTGTAATGGGCCGTGTCCCTGTCGAGGCACAGGCTTTCGAGAATTTTGTGCGCCTTATACAATATCGCGCCGCCGGGGGTCTCATAAACCCCCCTTGATTTCATGCCCACAAGGCGGTTTTCCACCATATCAACAAGGCCTATCCCGTTTTCCCCGCCTAATCTGTTCAGCGCTTCGATAAGCTCAACGGGGGCGAGTTTTTTGCCGTCCAAAGTAACGGGGCAGCCTTTTTCAAATGCGACCGTCACATATTCGGGGCTGTCGGGGGCTTTTTCGGGCGAAACCCCCATTTCGAGGAAGCCCTCTTTGTTATACTGCGGCTCGTTTGCCGGGTCTTCAAGGTCAAGGCCCTCATGGGAGAGGTGCCAGAGGTTTTTATCCTTGGAATAATTGGTCTCCCTGTTTATTTTCAGCGGCACATTATGTTTTTCTGCGTAATCTATCTCGTCGTCGCGGGATTTAAGCTCCCATACCCTCCAGGGCGCGATTATGGGCATATCGGGCGCGAAAGCCTTGATAGTCAGCTCGAAGCGCACCTGGTCGTTGCCCTTGCCCGTGCAGCCGTGGCATATTGCGTCGGCGTTCTCCTTTTTCGCTATTTCGACGATGCGTTTCGCTATAACAGGCCGGGCGAAGGACGTGCCGAGCAGATATTCGCCCTCGTATACCGCCCCCGCCTTTAATGTGGGGAAAATATAGCCCGTGACGAACTCGTTTTTCAAATCCTCGATATAAAGCTTTGAAGCCCCCGTCTTGATGGCCTTTTCCTCAAGCCCGTCAAGCTCCGTCCCCTGCCCCACGTCGCCGGAGACGGCGATGACTTCGCAGTTGTTGTAGTTTTCCTTAAGCCAAGGGATGATGATGGAGGTGTCAAGGCCGCCTGAGTAGGCCAGGACCACTTTTTTTATGTTGTTGTTTTTCATTTTTAAAATACCCCTTTTTATAAATCCACTGCCGATATTATATACCAGCGCCGGAAATTTTGCAATAATAAATTTTATGTGCGCGGAACGCCAACGGGTGCCGCCCCCTGCATTTTAGGCCTTAGACAGCATACATTTTTGGTAATTATTAAATATAGAACAGTTTCCGCCGTATTATCGGCATAATCAGCAACAGCTGATTTTTTGATGGCGTTTTTTTCATTTTGAACTCAAAAACTGCAAAAACCCCGCAAGTTTTTGAGTTAGGAACTAAAAACTTTTTAGAGGTTGCCTTAAATATTATGAAGGTTCGTGTTTCATTCCCTAACCCCTAACCCCTAACCCCTAACCCCTCCTATCCCCTATCTCCATCTGCTCCTTCGCCAGCCTCTCAATGGCCTCCAAATCCCCGCCCGTCACGGTGTTCGCCGCTTTTTGCCGCCTGTCCAGCAGCTCGGCGTACATATTCTCGCGCTCTTTTTCTTTGAGGTTATAGAAGAACATGGGCGTTATGCTTGCTGCCTGCGCTATAAGGGGCATTACCGTGCAGGCGGCGAAAAGATAGAATTTCGTCTTGTCCGACTGCTCCAGCCCCCTTACATAGGTGGTCTGGTCGTATCTGGCCCATTTTTTTATCTGGAGGTTTATAGTCCCCGTCAGGATGCCGCCGAGCTTTATCGCAAGCCCCCTCGCCACGCTTGTCATGGCCTCCGTGCGGTAGCCGTTCCTCCATTCGCAGTAGTCCATCGCCTCGTTCTGTATGTCGTTCTCAATGACTTCGCCGAGGCCGTAAAGGAGCATGAAAAGCATCTCCTGGAGCGCGTAGGCGATAAGCATTGGGATTTTCCTTTTGTAAAGGCCGTTTTTCGCGCCGCCGATAGCGCCCACCAAAAATACGGGCAGTATGGACATAGTGCTGACAAGGTAATTCCCTATGTAGAGGAACATCGTGGACCATCTTTTCCTGAACCACGGGATAAGGGCGTAGCCTATGGGGTGCATAAAAGCCCCCGGGATGCCCGCGACCATCGTCATGGAGGCAAAATGCAGCACGTCTATGAAATAGTCCTCCTTCGCGCCGCCGATGGAGAGGGAATTTATTATTTTCGATAAGGTCAAAAGCAGGATCGGCCTGTTGTTGGTTATGGATTTGATGCTCTGCCTGATCGTCGGGGCCTGTATGGACTGCATGACGCGCTCCCTTGTTATAAAGCAGAACCAAAAGGACGCCGTGCCGCTGACGATAGCCGTCGCGATGCCCATGCCGCTGAAAAGCCTTGTAAACAGCCCTGAAATATTGCCGTCCTTCGCTTTCCACACCCTGTTGTCGATAAGGTCGATAAATACGGTCATAAGCTGCTCCGGCAGTTTTTCGCCCAAAAACCCAGACCAAAAGTTCGCTTGGGTTATAAGCCTTGTGCGGTCAACGGGGTGGGGCGTGATCGTCGCGAGAAGCCCCCCTCGGCTTATGCCCCTGAACGTCCCCTCGAAATCCCGCAAAAAGCCCAAGGCGAAGAAAGCGGCGGCTTTTGAAAGGCTTTTCGGGTCCGAACCTATGAAAAAGAAGGGCAGCAGCCAAAATATGCAGTTCCCGAGAGTGCCCGGTCCCATCAAAACCACAAGGTAGGGCTTGAATTTGCCCCAGCGCGTCCGTGTTTTTTCGATTATGGCGGCTGTAAAAATATCGTTTATGATGTCCCATATGGTGCTGAAAAAGTTGATAATCTGCTGGTAGGTCATATCAACCTGAAGTATAGAAGTAATAAATCGGCCGCCGTAATTGTTTATGTTATAGCTTTGAGCCATATCCCATATGACGTAGCCGACCGTTTCGCGCCGGCCTACATAACGGCGGTTTTCATAAACATAGTCTATCTGCTTTTGGTCGGGGCCTGAAAGGCTTTGAGCCTTGTTGCCGGCCGGTTTTTGTGCTTCGTCCATAGCTGCAGCTCCAATTTCGCATAAAAAAATTTATATAAAAAATAATAGCATAAATTTTTTAATTTGTCGAGTAAAATTTACTTTTTCTTGACATAGGGCGCAGGTCTGATATAATATAATGTAGAGCGTAAAGTGTAAAATGAAAAATTAAAGCAGAAACCCGATATTTTTACATTTTACATTTTACATTTTATATTTAAAAAGGGTTCTTTCAAATGCGCGATTTACTTAAACGCACATGGGCGGAAATAAATCTTGACGCCCTGCATCATAATATAGCGGCTTTTCGGGAAATAGCAACGCACGGCACGGAAATAATGGCCGTTGTAAAGGCTGACGCTTACGGGCACGGTTTTGAAAAAACGGTATGCGAAATGCTCTGCTCGGGCGCGGACCGCTTCGGCGTTTCAAATATTGAGGAAGCTTTGCAGATAAGGCGGCTGGGCATAAAAGTGCCTATCCTTGTTTTAGGCTATACGCCCCCTGAAAAAGCGGCCGAATTGGCTTATAACGATGTAACACAAACGGTTTTCGATGCGGGCTACGGCAAAAAGCTGGCGGAAAGCGCGGAAAAAGCCGGGGTTGTTATAAAAGCCCATATAAAAGTGGATACGGGTATGGGCCGTTTGGGTTTTTTCTATCAGGATTCAGGCCGCGACCGCGAAACGGTTTCGCAAATAGCGTCCGTTTGCGCGCTTCCTTCGTTTTATGCCGAAGGCATATTTACCCATTTCGCGAAAGCGGACGAGGAAGGCGGCGAAACCTTCACAAAGTGTCAGTTTGACCTGTTTTCGGATATAACGGAAAGGCTCCGCGCCGAAGGGGTAAGCTTTAAAATAAGGCATTGCTGCAATTCGGCCGCGTCCCTGCGTTTCCCCGAAATGCATCTTGATATGGTTCGCCCGGGGATTATTCTTTACGGCTTATATCCGTCGGCCTGCGGGGAGCGTATAAAACCCTTCAAACCCGTGCTGGAGCTGAAAACTGTCGTGTCTATGCTGAAAAACGTGCCTGAGGGTACGCCTGTAAGCTACGGCGGCGCCGCCGTAACCGATAAGGGGTGCGTTTTAGCGACGCTGCCCATAGGATACGCGGACGGCTATCCGAGGCTGCTGTCAAACAAAGCCGATATGCTTGTGAACGGGAAACGCTGTAAAATTTTAGGCAGGGTGTGCATGGACCAGACCGTTATCGACACAAGCGGCGCAAAAGACGTTAAAGACGGCGGTACGGTCACGGTTTTGGGCAAAGAAGGGGACGAAATTATAACGGCGGAAGAACTGGCGCGGAAAGCGGGCCTCATAAATTATGAGATAGCCTGCGCCATATCGAAAAGGGTCCCGAGGGCCTATATCAAAAACGGCAAAATTGAAGATGTCGTTGACTACATACAGGAAATGTAAATTTTAGAATGTAAAATATAAAATTATTTTGCATTTCGCCAAAGAAGGATGTTAAATTTTGAAAAAAATTCACGCTATATTAATGGCCGCGGTTTTTGTGGTTCTCGCGGGCTTTACCGCTTTTTTGCTTATAAACGGGGAAAAGGGAAAGGCCGGGGGGGATATAACGACGACGGAACCGTTTTATGATGAAGACGACAGCGATAAATTTAAAAATATCGTTGTTTACGAAGAAGATATCCCCGCGCCCTTAATGGATACGGATATCCCGGGAGTGTTTTATGCTATGGACAAAAAAGGCGGCGTTTATTTTTACCGTTATACGGGCGGAAAATTCGAAAAAACGGATGAAGCGGGAATATATGAAATAAAAGCAACCCTCAGCGCCCAGACGCTGCCCGTTTCTGTGCATTATATCACCGAAAACGGCGTTACAAACGGCTTCGGGCTGTTCCTCGCGGAAAAGAACCCGGACGTTTATATTTATGATTACGCGTTTTTTAAATTAAAGGAGCTGCCCCCGGGGTATAAATCGTCAGGGTCTTTTTTGCTCCTCATTGACACGGACAAGAATAATTTTTATAAAGACGAAAAAATTTACGGCGAAGCGTTTTATTTTAACACGAAAACGGGGAAAACAAACCGTTTATTTGAGAATTTAAACAGAGCAATAGGCCCTGATGGGGCCGAAAGGGCGGATTTCGCCGTTTTGACCGACAGGGCGGTTGATACCCACGGCGGCGGGCAGATTTT
>WREG01000076.1 GCA_009779455.1 Oscillospiraceae bacterium | reverse complement strand
TACCGTTATACCCTTGATAAAGGCTGGCTGAAAAATAACGGCTATCCGTTTATGAAAGAGTGCATTGTTTTCCTTTCGGACATATTGAAAAAGGGGGACGACGGGCTGTATCACGCATTCCCCTCCAATCAGGGCGAGGACGGCTTCAACGGGGAACCTGACAACTACCGCGACTGCCGACAGGTCATGGAGCATATACGCTACGGGTTTATGGTAGCAATAAACGCCGCCGAGCTGTCGGATGAGGACGGAAAGCTTGTAAATGAATGGAAAGAGATGCTCGATAATTTAGCCCCGCCGCAAGGCGGCAAATGGCCGGGATATGAAGGCTCTTTATTAAAGCGTTTTCAGCTTTCGCCCCCGGAATTCGGTTCCGTACACAGTTTATACGGCGGCGGGCAAAATACCCGCGCGGGCAAAACGGAAACTTTTTCGGAATCTCAGGAACGCTGCGGAAGCAATTTCGGCGAATGGTACTTCGGGGCGACCATACAAAGGCATTTGCTGTGCAGAATACGCGGCGGCGAAAATTGGTCCGAGACAACGGATAAAAGATCAACAAACGTTTTTGACCCGGATTTGGATTTTGAATATTTCCGTCGGCTGCTGCTGCGCTGGCGGCATGAAAACGGGCTTTACGCGGGTATGTCGGTCATGAACCACGGGCATACGGGCCATTGGACGGAGGCTTTGGGCGTAACCGCGCCTTTGCAGGAGATGCTACTTCAAAGCTGGGACGGGGCGATCGCCGTGTTCCCCTGCTGGCCTCTTGACATTCCCGCGGAATTCACCGATTTCCGCGCGGAAGGGGCGTTTTTGGTCAGCGCGTCATGCGGGGACAACGCCTCCACAAGAGGCGGGAAAATCAATAATGTAAGCGTAAAAAGCCTTGAAGGCGGATATTGCTCTATATATCCCCCGTGGCCGGAGTTTTATGTCATTTGCGAGGGAAAAACGGCATCGCTCAGCATCGACGACGCGGGCAGGCCGCGTTTTGAGACGGAAAAGGGGAAAAGCTATGCGTTATATCCCCGCCTGTGCTGATAAAACAAGGGATAATATGAATTATCAAAAAACCGTAAATTTTATAAAATCAAAAATCGGTGCGCCCCCCCAAATCGGCATGATTTTAGGTTCGGGCCTTAGCATACTGTCCGACAAAATCAAAAACCCCGTAAAAATACCCTATTCCGAAATACCCGGTTTCAAAAACTCTACCGCCCCCGGCCACGGCGGCGCCCTTGTTTTCGGCACGCTGTTCGGAAAAAACGTCATGTGCATGACGGGGCGGTTTCACTATTATGAGGGCTATTCCCCGTCGGATATCGTTTATCCCATAAGGGTGATGAAGTTGCTGGGGGCACGGCTGCTTATAATTACCAACGCCGCCGGGGGCATCAACGCGGGGTTTGACGCAGGCGATATAATGGTAATACGGGATCACATCAATTTAACGGGCGCGAACCCGCTTATCGGGCCGAATGACGGCGGATTCGGGGAGCGTTTCCCCGATATGATGGCTGCCTATGCGCCGAAATACAGGGTGCTTGCTAAAAAAGCGGCTGAAAACGCGGGAATACCCATAAAAGAGGGGGTTTATATCGGCCTTACGGGCCCCTCCTTTGAAACGCCCGCCGAAATAAAGGCTTTCCGGATATGGGGCGCGGATTCCGTGGGTATGTCAACAGTGTTCGAGGCGATAGCGGCGGCCCACTGCTCCCTTGACACGCTGGGGCTTTCGTTTATCGCAAACAAGGCGGCGGATTTGACGGATGAAAAACTGAGCGGTGACGATGTTATCAAGACCGGGAGGGAACACGCGGCTAAACTGGAAAAACTGATTGAAGAAATTTTTAAACTATTATAAATAATTCTTGCGTTTTTCTGAAAAATGCTTTATAATCAACACTATAATAAATTAAGGACGGAGTTTGAAAATAAATTTTCAAACAGGAAGTTTTGTCTTTAAAAGACAAAACTTCCGCCCATCATCGAAAGGAAAGTTTATAATGGAGATACTTAACCAAATAAGCGAAACCCTTCAAAAAGGCATGGCCCCAAAAGTAAAAGAGCTTGTAAGCGCGGCCCTGGAAGAAAAAATATCCGCGAAGGATATCCTTGAAAACGGCCTGCTTGCGGGAATGGCGATTATCGGTGAAAAATTCAAAGAGAACCAGATATTCATCCCCGAAGTGCTGGTGGCGGCGCGGGCTATGAACGCGGGCGTCGAGGTGTTAAAGCCTCTTCTGGCGGAAAGCGGCGTGGAAAGCAAAGGCACGGTCGTCGTCGGCACGGTCAAAGGCGACCTTCACGACATAGGCAAAAACCTTGTCAAGCTTATGCTTGAGGGCAGGGGGCTTAACGTCATCGACCTCGGCGTGGACGTGTCGCCGGAAAAATTTGTCGAAGAGGCAATAAGCAATAAAGCGCAGGTCATCTGCTGCTCGGCCCTTCTCACGACGACCATGACCGAAATGGCCAACGTGGTCAAGCTGGCCAACGAAAAAGGCGTCCGCGACAAGGTGAAGATATTGATAGGCGGCGCGCCCATCACGGATAAATTCTGCAAGGAGATAGGCGCGGACGGCTACGAGGTGGACGCGGCTTCGGCGGCGGACACGGCGCTGAAATATTGCGCCGGTTGATTTACTGGTTTATAATATGCGCCTCTTCGGGTCTAATATCTAACGTCTAAATTCGTAGGGGACGCCGTCTCGGCGTCCCTATTATTACAATAAATATTTGGGGTAAGCGGCTATGCCTTTAATTAAAAATGATATACCCATATTGGAATACGATACGGAACAAAAAGGATGTGCTTCAATGTCAAACGACAGCAACAGCCTGTATTATGATTCCCCCGCCGAAAAATGGACGGAGGCCCTGCCCCTCGGCAACGGCAAAATCGGCGCGATGGTTTTCGGCACGCCCGAAACCGAAAAAATCTCGCTTAATTACGACGAGCTGTGGACGGGCTGCCCTAGGGACAGGCTTATCAAAGGGGCCTATAAATATTTTTACGAGGCGCGGGATCTTGCCATGTCCGGGAAATTGGCGAAGGCGCAGAAGCTTCTTGAAAACAAGTTCCAAAGCGCCAATGCCCAGTGTTATCTGCCGTTCGGGGATATGTTGATTGATTTCGGCTGCGGGGACGTATCGGATTATAAAAGAACCCTTGACCTTTCCGAAGGGATAGCGGGCGTTGATTTTATAAAAGACGGGGTCGGATATGAGCGTGAATTTTTTATAAGCTTCCCCAAAAAAGCTGTTTATATGCGCCTTTCGGCTTCAAAAAGCGGCTCGCTGGCATTTGATTTAAGCCTTGAATGCCCGTTAAAGTCAGATACCGCGTTTGACAGCGGAGTTCTTGTTTTGGACGGTATCTGCCCTTCCGAAGGCCCGCGGAACGACGACAATTATCCGAGCTACAGCGCGGCAAAAGAAGAACAGGGCATATCCTTCAGAGGCATGATTAAAGTTATAACGCATGGCGGCGGGCAATGCGTTTCGGGCGGCAAAATCAAGGTTTCCGGCGCGGACTCGGCAGTTATAATATTCACCTGCGAAAGCAGCTTCAACGGCTTTGACCGCCACCCTGCCCTTTACGGCAAGGAATACAAAGAAACCTGCGCGAAACGGCTTGAAAATGCCGCCGCGATAAGCTATGAAGCCGCGAAAAACGAACATATCCTCGACCATAAAAATTATTATGGCCGGGTAACTTTTGATATCGGAAGCGACAGCAAAGAAAACGTGCCGACCGACAGGCGGCTTGCGGATTTTTATAACGGGGAGGCTGACCGGGGACTTTACGCGCTGCTGCTCAACTACGGGCGATATCTTATGATAGCGGGTTCGAGGGAAGGTTCCGAAGCCACGAATCTGCAGGGCATATGGAATGAAAAAATGGCCCCGCCCTGGGACTCCAATTATACGATAAACATCAACACGCAGATGAATTACTACCCCGCGCTGTCATGCAACCTCGCGGAGCTGCACGAGCCGCTTATACGGATGATTGAAGAGCTGTCCCGCGCGGGGGAAGGCACGGCGCGGGAATTCTATAACGCGGCGGGGTTCACGGCACACCACAACAGCGACTTATGGCGGCACACTATGCCTGTGCAAGGCAGCGCTTCATGGTCATTCTGGCCTCTTGCGGGCGGATGGTTCTGCCACCATCTTTTCGAGCATTACGAATATACCCTTGATGCGGATTACCTTCGGGAAACGGCTTACCCCGTTATGAAAAAAGCCGCTGAATTTTTCGCGGATGTTTTAACGGAGGATAAAGAGGGGTATCTGATTTTCGCGCCCTCAACCTCGCCTGAAAACACGTTTTTTTACCGAACGGGCAACCGCGCCGTGGCTGAAACCTCGACAATGACAATGGGCATCATACGCGAGCTTTTCACAAATATAATTAAGTGCTGTGAACTGCTTGATTGCGACGGCGATTTTAAAGAAAATATTCAAGCCCTGCTTGAAAGGCTTTTGCCGTATAGGACGGGAAAAACAGGAAGCCTTCTGGAATGGTACAGGGAATATAAATATGCCGACCCGCACCACAGGCATGTTTCACATTTATATTCCCTGCATCCGGCTTCTCTTATAACCCCCGACGGCACGCCTGAGCTGGACGAGGCCTGCAAAAAAACCTTGGAGGAGCGGGGCGACAACGGCACGGGCTGGAGCCTGGCCTGGAAAATCAACTTTTGGGCAAGGCTGTTCGACGGCAATCACGCGCTGAAGCTTATTGATTTGCAGCTGCGGCCTGTTGACAATAAAGCAGGGACAAAACACAAGGGCGGCGGTACGTATCCCAATATGTTCGACGCCCATCCGCCATTCCAGATCGACGGCAATTTCGGCGCAGCGGGCGGTATGGCGGAAATGCTTTTGCAATCACGGGATAACAAGATATTCCTGCTTCCGGCCCTGCCCGATAAATGGGCTGACGGCTTTGTCAAGGGGCTTCGCGCTAAAGGGAATATAACCGCGGACATAGAATGGGAAAACGGCGTTCTCAAAGATTACAAGCTGTACGGAAACACCGAAAGCATTAAGGTTGTTTACAAGGGAAACGAATTGTGAATTTAATATTCTTGCAATGATGCATTATAATATGGTAAACTTATAAGAACAAAAATTAAAGGACAGCAGGGTATATGAAAACAGTGATTGCCGCCGGGGGGTTCGGCACGAGAATTTCCGCGTTGAACCCGCAGACACCTAAGGTTATGACCGAAATAAACGGAAAATCGGTGCTTTTGCGGCAGATAGAAGCATTAAGGGAACAAGGGTTCAGGGATTTTATAATCACGGTAGGGCATCTGAGCGAAAAAATAATTGAATATTTCGGCGGCGGCGGCAGATTCGGGGTAAACATCTCATATTACGAAGAAAAGGAAGCTTTAGGTTCAGCGGGAGCTTTATTTCGGCTGAAAGACAAGCTAACTGAAAATTTTATTCAGGACTTTGTCTTTATTAACGGCGATATTGTATTCGATGTGGATTTTAAGAAGTTTTACGATTTCCATGAAAGCAAAAACGCCGTCGCGACCATCTTTGCACATCCGAACAGCCACCCTTTTGACAGCGTTTTGATCGCGGCGGACGAAAGCGGACGCGTTACGGATATGCTTTATAAAAGACCCGAAAACGGTATTTATTATAAGAATTTAGTGAACGCGGGTTTGCATATTTTATCTCCCTTGATATTTGATAAAATTGCAAAAACAGGCTCCGCAAGCCTTGACTGTGATATTTTAAAGCCCCTTTTGAAAACACGCGGGGTTTATTCTTATAAATCTGCCGAATACGCAAAGGATATGGGTACGCCCGAGCGGCTGGCAGAGGTGAAAAATGATTTAAAATCGGGCTTGCCGGAAGCGCGGAGCCTGCGCTCGAAAAGAAAAGCCGTATTCCTTGACAGGGACGGCACTGTCAACGCTTTTAACGGGCTTATATGTAACCCGCAAGACCTCACGCTTATTGGCGGAGCGGCAGAGGCGGTCAGAAAGATAAATAAAAGCGGGTATTTGGCGCTAATCATAACAAACCAGCCCGGCATATCCATGGGAAAGTATACGTTTGGGGAACTCGCTCAGACAAACAGCTATCTTGAAACCCTTTTAGGGAACGCGGGGGCGTATATCGACGGGCTTTATTTCTGCCCCCATTATCCCGTCGGCGGTTACGAGGACGAGCTGCCGCAATACAAAATCGACTGCGAATGCCGCAAGCCTAAAGCGGGAATGCTCTTCAAAGCGGCAGAAGAATTAAATATTGACCTTTCGCAGTCCTATATGGTCGGCGACAGCGAGAAAGATATAAAAGCGGGCAAAGCTGCGGGCTGCAAACCGGTTTTTATAAAAAACGGCGCGGAGGAGCCCCCCGAAGGCGATTTTCCGATATATGAAAATATTTTGGATTTTGTAAATATGGAAATTATATAATACAGGGGTTGATCGGGATAATTATTTCAAGAACTCCGTTCAGAATATCATTTTTGGGCGGCGGAACGGATTACAGGCCGTTTTTCAGCGAATACGGCGGAAGCGTTATTTCCACTGCGGTAAACAAGTATACTACCATAAACATATCGGAAACAGACCCTTTGTTAGGATATCGCAACCAACTCATATACAGGGCGACGGAAGTGTTTAACTCCCCGGATGAATTAAAACATCCTACGGCGAGGGAAATTTTAAAGCTGACGGGGATAGACGGGTACCAGATCATATATTACGGAGACCTTCCGGCGCGTTCCGGCATGGCGACAAGCTCCGCCTTCGCGGTGGGCCTTTTGAATGCGGCTTATACGTTGAAAGGCGTGAGATTATCGCCGATGGAGCTGGCGAGGCTCGCCATAAAAGTCGAAAGGGAGCTGTGTGCGGAGGCGGGAGGTATGCAGGATCAGATAATATCTGCGCTGGGCGGTTTTAACAGGATAAATTTTAAAACGGTTGACGGTGCCGATAAATATGATGTTGCGCCCCTTAATATTTCAAGGGAGCGCAAGGACTTTTTCCTTTCGCACCTGATGCTCTTTTTTACCGGCACGACAAGGATGTCAAGCGCCGTAGCCGCCGATCAGGTAAAAAACATGAATAAAAGAAAAAAAGAGCTGCTGGAGATGCTCCCGCTTGTGGACGAAGGGCAGAAAGTCCTTGAGGGGGAAGGCTCTGTAAAAGATTTCGGAAGGCTGCTGAATGAGGCGTGGGCTCTAAAGAGGTCTTTCGCGGACAGCGTCTCAACGGGCGATATCGACGGGATATATGAAAAAGCCGTAAAGGCCGGGGCTCTCGGCGGCAAGATTTTAGGGGCCGGCGGCGGCGGTTTTATGCTTATTTTCGCCGAGCCGGACAAGCAGCCCGGCGTGCTTGCGGCCCTTGACGGGCTGACCCGAGTAAATTTCGATTTTGAGGACAAAGGCGCTGAAATAATTTATAATAAGGCAGGCAGGTTTTACATATGTTAAAATTTCTTATAACCGGCGGCGCGGGCTATATCGGCTCCGTGCTTACCCCCTTGCTTCTAAACGAGGGCCACGACGTTACGGTGCTTGACAGGTTCTATTTTAACCAGGCAAGCCTTTTGGACTGCTGCCCGAACCCGAGGTTCCACATAATAAGGGGGGACTGCCGCGATGAAAACACGCTTAGAAAAGCCGTTGACGGGAAGGATTATATCATTCCGTTGGCCGCTTTGGTAGGCTTTCCCCTCTGCGAGGACGACAAGGTTGCGGCCGTTACCACTAATAAAGACGCCATAAACCTCCTTTTGTCTTTGCGGCTGCCCGGCCAGCGGGTTATTTTCCCCTGCACGAACAGCGGGTACGGCCTGGGGCAGGGCGAAAGTTTCTGCACGGAGGGTTCGCCACTTGAACCCATTTCAATTTACGGCAGGACGAAGGTAGAGGCTGAAAAAGCCGTGCTTAACGCCGGGGATTCTCTCACATTCAGGTTCGCGACGCTATTCGGCGCGTCCCCTAGGATGCGGACGGACCTCATGGTGAATGATTTCGTATACAGGGCATTTAATGACAGGACGGCAGTTATATTCGAGGGGCATTTCAACAGGAATTTCCTTCATATACGCGACGCGGCGGGGGCGTTTATTTACGCTGTTCAAAATTTTGAAAAAATGAAGGGGCTGCCCTATAACTGCGGCCTGTCGTCGGCTAATATGTCAAAAATACAGCTGTGCGAAAAAATAAAGGAGCATCTCCCGTCCTTTGTTTATGTTGAGGCCCCGGTGGGCGAGGATCCGGATAAAAGGAATTATATTATATCCAACGAGCGCCTCGAAAAAACGGGCTGGGAAGCGAAACATTCGCTGGACGAAGGAATAGAAGAGCTTATAAAGGTATATTCTATAATAAAGAACAAAGCCTATTCTAATATTTAGCGGTCAGAATCCGTAGGGGCGATTATTAATCGCCCGAATCTGAATTCTTTGCAATCATTTTATTTATAAATACGGAAGGAAAAAGTTCGAAAAATAACGCCCGGCTATTTTTCAAACCGTAAATTTTGTGC
>WREG01000075.1 GCA_009779455.1 Oscillospiraceae bacterium | reverse complement strand
CCGCCCAGCCGCCATTGGCTTGATGTTCATTACCGGCTTTTTCGCGCCGTTTATGACAGCCGCCACGGACTCAACCTCCACCTGCATAAGGAAGCCCATGCAGTTGAAAATCTGTATGTATGTCTCCACGTCGTAGCCGTTGGCGTCGGAATAGATCACAAGCTCCGGCATATGCGCGGAAAGCCCCGGTATCATCCCCGCGTCGCGTATCATTGATGTATAATCGTCCAGACGCTTTATCTCCGCCTTGTTTTTATCCACAAGCTGTTCAACGCTGGAGTGATGGGGCAGGCAGAATGCGGCCCCGGCCTTTGCGCTGCGCTTTATCACCGTTTCCGCTTCCCGTCTCGCCTCCGCCGTGTCCGACACGTTTATTATAGGCGTGTCGATGATGACGATATCCTTGCCGGTTTTCTCTTTCGCGTAGGCTATGGCGTCCTGCATCAGCGGTATTTCGCCCACAATGCCCATCAGGCAGTCTATATCATATTCAAGATAGGCGTCCAATACCGGGAAAAAATCCTCCGGCCTTTCATATGTTTTTTTTATCCTCGAATCCGCCGAGGAGCTTGTATGGCTCCAGCCCAAGAGCCAGTTTGTGCCTATGAGCATACGGGACATGGATACACTCGCCACTTCGGTACGCGGAAATTTTATATTCAAGTTGATTCCCCCTTATTTTTATGTTTTCATTATACATCGAAAAGGCCGGGTTGTAAATACTTTAAATTTATTCATTCCGTGAAAGAAGCGCGAAAAACGCCTTGTCAACGCTGTGTTGAGTTATTTCAAACAATATCCACGCCCGGTATATTGCAATGCCGCAGTCGGTTTGGTATACTATTGCCGAGGTGAACATAATGGATTTAACAAAAATAGGCAAAAATATCGCTCAAAAACGCAAACAAAATAATCTCACGCAAGAAGCGCTGGCGGAACGGCTTGGCATGACGCCGCAGGCAATAAGCAAGTGGGAAACGGGGGCGGGTCTGCCCGAAACCCCGGCGCTGGTCGCCCTGGCGGATTGCCTCGAGGCGTCGATAGACGACCTGCTTGGGCGGTACGGGCCGGAAACCGATTTATTTATGGAAACAAATCAATCGCCGCCAAAAGCAAAGAATTTGCCGTTCATCCCCCGCGTCGAACGGTGGGACCCGCCTGAGGGCTGCGATATGTGGTATTCTTTCCCGGCAATGATAGCGGCGGCGCTTTGTTCTGTTGAAGCGTATGAAAGCGGCGGCGTTGATGCGCTTGCCATGGATATGCTCAACCTGCGCTATTACGACATCATGCACGTCACGGGCATCGGGTACGGTTTTTTATGGAATACGCCGCGGCACTTGATTGAGGAGCTATGGCACATCAACGACCACCGCGATATGGCGGACAGGGTGATGCGGTATTATGGGAGAAATTACCTGTGGCTGACGAAAGAAAATTCTACGCCTGAAGAAGTACGGCGGGTTGCACTGTGGTCAATCGCCAACGGGCGTCCCGTTGTAATGGAAAACGCGGGCGGTATGCCGGAATACGATCTGATTACAGGCTATGCCGACGGCGGCGACACCCTAATCGGCTGGAGTCATTGCATGGAGTGCGCGGTAAAGACCGACGAACAGCGCAGATTCGTCAACCCCGCGCGATGGGATGAAATAAAAGATTACCGCGCGCTTATTATAGGCAGCCGCGTGCCGCCGTCTTATACCGACGCCGACAGCGTCGCTTTTGCCCTTGAGACGCTGAACACAAGCGGCCCGGCGGCATACTTTGATTATAAAAAAGATAAAATGTACGCAGGCGACGCGGCGCTTGATATGTGGCTGGCCGCCTGCGATACGCCGCAAAACGCGGCTAAGCTGTGCAAAACAAACGACATTTACAGTTTTGCCCTGTATAAAAACACGATCCACGCCGCGCAGAGCGTTGCCGCATATTTTAAGGGGCTGGACGCCCGCAGCGATAAAAAGGTTCATGACATATATTCTCAAATAAATATCGGGGCAATGCGGCTTGCGGACAGCCGCAGGCGCATGGACGATACGCCTGCCGACGCCCCCGGCTATCTGGAACGCTGCCGTGAACACATCACGTCTATAAAGCGGCACCGCGCCGATATGCGTCTGTGGCTGCGGGAGTTGGATGAACATTTTAAAGACAGGGCGGCGTACGGCGCGGCATACCGGCCGTACGGATGATACAAACGCCTGCGAAGAATATGTTGTAACCCCATTTTATATACCGGCATATTATATGCTGTAAATGAACTCCCCGGGGGTTCATTATGAAAGGGGGGAAAACCATGAACTTTTTCGGAGGCGGTAACTGTACCTGGCTTTTAATCATCGTCATCATAATCATACTTTTGGCGGATAATGACAGGTGCTGCAACGGCTGCGGCTGCTGCAACTGAGGGTACGGGAGCTAGGGATCAGGAATCAGGACGTTAAAATTAATATGAGTTGTAACCCCCCTTTCAATTTCGGCATATGATGTGTTAAACAATGAGAGGGGGGAAAATTATGAACTTTTTTGGCGGGGGCAATACCACATGGCTGATTATAATCGTAATAATAATCATATTGCTGGCGGACAACGGGTTTGACGGAGGCAACGGCTGCTGCTGCAAATAAGGCAAGCATGGGCTTATATAGATGATTATATAAAAAGCATAGATCCGGGAAAGAAAAATTTTCTTTTCCCGGCTTCTTCATAAATTTTTTAAAAAGCTATTGAAAAATCATCCGATATGATATATTATTTATATAACGCGATATAAATTAATTGCGA
This sequence comes from Oscillospiraceae bacterium, assembly GCA_009779455.1. Taxonomy (GTDB): domain Bacteria; phylum Bacillota; class Clostridia; order Oscillospirales; family Acutalibacteraceae; genus WREG01. The sequence goes on along the minus strand of WREG01000075.1, from coordinate 5,839 downwards.
ATATATTCAAAAACGGAGGATATTGCAATGCCGGAACTTAAAGGGACAAAAACGGAGGCCAATTTAATGGCGGCGTTCGCGGGCGAGTCGCAAGCGAGGAACAAGTATACATATTTCGCGGGAAAGGCTAAAAAAGAAGGCTGCGAGCAAATAGCCTCGCTTTTTCTTGAATCAGCGGATAACGAAAAGGAACACGCGAAATTATGGTTTAAACTGTTAAGCGGCGGCGAAGTGCCGGGCACGGCGGAAAACCTAAAAGCCGCCGCGGCCGGTGAGCATGAAGAGTGGACGGAAATGTACCCGGAATTCGCCAAAACGGCAAAAGAAGAAGGCTTTGATAAAATCGCGTTCCTGTTTGAGGAAGTGGCGAAAATCGAAAAAGCCCACGAGGAGCGTTATTTGAAATTATTGGCAAACCTTGAAAACGGGCTTGTATTTTCAAAGGACGGCGATAAGGTATGGATATGCCGTAACTGCGGGCATCTCTCAATCGGCAAAGAAGCGCCGGAAATCTGCCCGGTATGCTCGCATCCGAAGGCGTATTTCGAGGTAAAAGCCGAAAATTATTAACACACCCCCTCGCCAATCCACTCGCGCTTAATTTTCGGGGAGGTCTAATGATTAATTATGCAGCGTGACGCTTCAATTGACCGGTTCAGGGGCTTTACAATCTTAATGATGGTGATCGTCAACGATATAGCCGATATTGCCCGAATTCCGGCAATATTTAAGCACGCGGACGACGCGGGTTTTACCGTGGCGGATATCGTCGCACCGATGTTTCTTTTCGCTGTCGCCCTGACCTACGAAAAATCTTTCAATAAAAAGTTCCTGAAAGGCAAAGCAGGCGCTTATATGGATACAGTGAAGCGCTATCTGGCTTTAATAGGCCTTGGGACGATTTTTTCCGCAGGGGGCGCGGCCGTAGGGCAGACGTCTGACTGGGGGGTTCTGCAGGCTATCGGAGCGGCGGGGATAATCACGTTGATTTTTATACGCTTAAAGCCCGTTTACCGATTGATTGTTTCAATAGCCGTACTCACATGCTACCAGTTCGCAGTGCATTTATATTTAAAGGATTTTGTCCTTGGCGGTTCCCACGGCAGTATTTTCGGCTCAATTTCATGGGGGGCCATGCTGTTGCTTATGACGGTTTTTGCAAAAATTTATTGGGAGCGCCAAAAACGTTTTGTTCCTGCGGCGGCGCTTGCGCTGCTCATTGCTATAGGTTTGTGCATTATCCCGTACGGCTATTTCATTTTATCAAAAAACCGCGTTTCAATGACTTACGTCCTTCTCGCGGCGGCTCTCTGCTGCATTATTTTCTATGCTGTAAAGCTCCTCACTGAAAAGCTGTTTAAAAAACCCGGTTTCCTTTGCTATTGGGGCGAAAACCCCATAACGCTTTATGTCGCCCACCTTTTTCTGATGGGGATAATGAGGATACCTACGGGGTTCGACGATATGGGGCTTATGCCCGGCCTTTTACGCACATCGGCGCTTGTTGCTCTTGTCGGCGCCCTGGCTTATTTTATGCACAAAAAGAACATAAGGATATCTCTTTAAAAACAATGCAAAAATAAAAAGAGCAGACAAGCGCCTGCTCTTTTTATTACCTGTAATTTTTAAAAATTAAAAAAATCAAGCCCTTTGCCGTCGCCAATACCTCTGGCCTTTCCGATCATTTCCTGGAATTGAGCTATAATAGCCTTTATAGCGTCAAAAATCTGATAAATAAAATCCATTATATTTTACCTCCCCAATATTATAATGATGCCATTATATAGCATCATTATAATAATTGCAATACATTTTTTAAAGTTTTTTAATAATTTACAAATTACTTCTTTTAATTAATTAAAAACTCATGATGACCCTAATGGTGCCGACTAAAGCCCTCAGAAACGCTTTGATCTGTTCCCATAAATCCGCTAAATCAATATCTTCGAAATCAAAGCCCTCAAACAAACTGCCTAAATCCAGCCCGTCTAAAATATCCTGCATAACCTGCAAACCTCCTTATTGTTTATTTTCACATTTTTTATCATACAATATTTTAAAGTAAAATGCAAGTGTTTTTTAATAAAAATTTAAAAAATAAATAATATTTAAAAGAAACCTATGTAAAACAGCGCAAGGATTATGCCGATATCGGCTTTTTCGCTCCATAAAAGAACTATAATAGCCAATATCAGCCAATGGTCGTTTTCAAAGTTAAAATTTTTCAAAATATCGGGCGCCTTTATTTTTAGCCTGCCTATATCCGGCGCGCCGGTGTTTTCTTCATTGGCTTCATGCTTTTCAATATGCCCGCCAAACGGAACCTGCCCCGGAAGATGTTTTGCGCCGTTGATTCCCGCTTCTAATTCTTTGTTGACCGAATCTATTACATATTGCGAATGTTTCCGCATTTCTTTAACGCGGTTTATCGATTCATCCTGCATTCTTTTCAGTTCGTTTGACGTATATTCCCTCATAATATCCCCCTGTCCCTTAAAAGGGGCACGACGTTTAGGAGCTTTAAAAATTTTACCGCCTCATCGGCCCTGCTTCTCCTGCCCTCGCTTAACATAGGCCGCAAAGACAATAAAAACCTGCATCGGTCGTCCTCGCGGTTGATTGTTGAAAAAACCGACGCTATGCCCTCGAACAACTCGGGGTTGAAAATATCGAAACCGCCTTTTTCTTTTGCCTCCGGCATCAGCGCATTACTTTTCACATCTTTTCCCGTCTCAATCTTTTCTTCATTTTTATTGAATATTCCGTTCCCCAATATTGAAGACGCGGCATTTTTCAGATTATTAATGTCGTCAGCGCTTAAATTTGACAATATTTCCGATATGTCCATACGAATGGCTGCCTTTCCCCTCTATTTATTTTGTATGTTCTTTAATAAATCCTGAACTTGTTTTGATTTCAGGAAATCATCCAAATTTTTGCCGGTTGACATTATTTTTCTTACCGTTTCTTTTTGAGCTTCATTAAAATTGTTTTGTATGAATTTTTCCAGCGATTCCTTGTCCGATGGGACAGAAACCTTTCCCTCCAAAGCTGAACGAAGCATATTTATATCTATATCCATATCCGACACCGCCCTTTCCATATTAATGTTTATGATATTCTTAAGCGGTATATGAAAAGATTTTTATAAAAACATATCCTCCGTTTTGGGCGACAGGAAAATAGCACCCCCGCATAGTGCGGAAGCGTCATAGCCGGGGACAGACGCCCCTGCGTAGAACCTGATTTTTCAGCCGGGCGGTGGTGCCGGTGATCGGGGTCGAACCGATACCCTGTCGCCAGGACCGGATTTTGAGTCCGGCACGTCTGCCAATTCCATCACACCGGCGTATTGCCGACAGAAAAATCAGGCAATTTTTATTTATTATATACCCTTTATACCAAAAATGCAATAGCTAATTTTTAAAATTATTGCTGCAATTGATAAAAATCAAGCTAAACGCTTGACAAGGATATGCATTTATGTTAATATAGCAAAGCTGTCCGCACAGGGCGTTGTTCTATGAGCGCCGTTCTATGGGCAGCATGCTGTTCCAAAGACAGCAGGCGCCTGCATGAATACTTCGTATTTTGCCGGCATAATGGATTTTCCGCCTGCCGAGGAATAGAGTGAATATTAATATTTTATATTAATTATTATGCTCTTTCCGTTTGGTGCGGGGACGGCATTTTTTATTATTTAATCCGGAGGTGAATTGAATGCCAAGTGTAAAGGTATTGGAAAACAAAAAACAGGTTGTTGCCGGGCTTTCCGAAAAGCTGCACGGCGCCTGCGCGGGCGTGCTTGTGGATTATAAGGGGATAAACGTAGCCGACGATACCGCTCTCCGCCGCGAGTTGAGGGAAGCGGGCGTAAACTACACCGTTGTTAAAAACACCCTTATGACCATTGCCGTAAAAGACACGTCCCTTGAGGGGCTGAACACCCTTTTTACGGGGACTACGGCTCTGGCCATCAGCACGGACGATTATGTCGCGGCCGCCAGGATACTTGCGAAATTTGCGGAAACGCATAAAAACTTCTCGATCAAAGGAGGGTTTATCGACGGGGAGATAATCAGCGTCGATAAGGTCGACAGCCTCGCGAAGCTGCCCACAAGGGAAATACTGCTTGCGACGGTGGTCTATGCGTTCCAGGCGCCTATCGCGGCTTTAGCCCGCGCGGTCAAGGCGGTAGAAGACAAGAAAAACGAAGGTTCCCCGGCGGAAGCCGTTGCTGAGGGGCCTGCTGAGGAAGTTTCTGCCGAAGAACCCGCAGAAGCGGCGGAAACGGTTGAAACAAACGCGGATGAACCCGACGCGGATGAACCCGACGCGGATGAACCCGACGCGGATGAACCCGACGCGGATGAAACTGCGGAAAAAACAGAAGAATAAAAATATTTTCTAAGGAGGAAAATTAAAATGGCATCAGATAAAATAAACGCTATTGTTGAAGAAGTAAAGACACTTACGGTTTTAGAGCTCGCGGAGCTTGTAAAGGCTATAGAGGACGAGTTCGGCGTATCAGCGGCGGCAGCGGTCGCGGTCGCGGCCCCCGCGGCAGGCGGAGCGGCGGCGGCGGTTGAGGAACAGACGGAATTTGACGTCGTCCTTGCCGAAATAGGCGCTGAAAAAATCAAGGTCATCAAGGCCGTTAAAGACATAGCGGGCTTGGGCCTCGCGGAAGCCAAGGCTTTCGTTGACAGCGCGCCGAAGGCCGTAAAAGAAAAAGTTTCCAAGGATGAAGCCGAAGCAGTCAAAGCGAAGCTCGAAGAAGCCGGCGCGAAAGTCGAAATCAAATAAGCTATCGCAAAAACTGATACAGAGTGCAAGCCTCAACGCCCGCAAGCTTAGGGTTGCGGGCGGGTGAGGTGTTTTTGTCAATCGGGGTTGCAATACCCCAATGCCAAAATAGCAGGGGAAGACACAAGGCCCTCCCCTGCGGAGACAAACAGATTGAAAGGATGGCCATAACTATGGATAAAACGAAAAGACGGCCGATTATAGCCGGAAATTGGAAAATGAACAAAAACCCCGCTGAGGCGAGGGAACTCATACGCGCAATAAAGCCGCTTGTGGAAAATGCGGATTGCGAAGTGGTCGCCTGCGTACCGTTTGTGGATTTGAAAGACATTATTGACGAAACCACAGGCACAAATATAAAGGCCGGCGCGCAAAACTGCCATTTCGAAGAAAAAGGGGCGTTCACAGGCGAAATATCCGCGCCCATGCTTAAAAATATAGGGGCGGAATACGTAATAATAGGGCATTCCGAGCGCCGGACATACTTCGGGGAAACCGACAGCGCCGTAAACTTAAGAACAAAAGCGGCTCTGGGGCAGGGTTTAAAGGTGATTCTTTGCGTGGGCGAATATCTTGAACAGCGCGAAAGAGGCATAACATTTGAGATTGTCCGTATGCAGACGAAAATCGCCCTTGACGGAGTGAACGCGGAAATGCTGAAAAATGTTGTCATAGCCTATGAGCCGGTATGGGCTATAGGCACGGGAAAGACCGCTACGGCGGAACAGGCAAATGAAGTATGCAAGGGTATCCGGGATTTAATCGGCGAACTCTGCGGCGCGGCTGCGGCGGAAGCTGTTGCGGTGCAGTACGGCGGCTCAATGAACGCGAAAAACGCGGCGGAGCTGTTGTCTATGCCCGATATAGACGGCGGGCTTATCGGCGGCGCGTCGCTTGTGCCGGAAGATTTCGCGGCTATCGTCAGCGCGGCCGGTTAGGCAATAGACCTCCTCGGGAATTAAACCACGGTGTCTTGACGACCCTTTTTCGCCCCCACTGCGTCAAAAATACTCGCAATAAACAAATTATTCCT
>WREG01000074.1 GCA_009779455.1 Oscillospiraceae bacterium | reverse complement strand
TAATAAATAGGCGACAAAGATGACACGCAGGATGTTCCGTAATTTTTACAGGGACGGAAATTTTTATATAATATGGGAAGCGCACGAAAGAACCGTCCCCTTGTGTTTTGATGTTTTGATAAATAAAAAACCCTTGAAATGCTTGATATTTATGCATTTCAAGGATTTTTATTATTGGAGCGAGAGACGGGAATCGAACCCGCATTATCTGCTTGGGAAGCAGAAGTTTTGCCATTAGACTACTCCCGCGCTTCCGGGGGTTAGGCGCCGGGGACTTTTGCTGAAGTTATTTTATCATATATTTTTCTTTTTGTCGAGTGTTTTTTTTAATTTTATGTTTTCAGCACAACATTTTTTTCTTCAAGCAGCCGGCCCAGGCTATCCAGCAATTTTTTGTTGACATCAACCGTAATCCCCGTTTCCATATTATATTCTTTTGTGTCGGTATAATAAAATTTAACCGGGGTATCGCCGTAATTATAATATAACAGAATTTCTCCCGCTTTTTCCGCTTTTACGCTTTCTTTTGACGGGAAGCGCAGGAAAAGCCCTTTATTGTTGGTAGCCGCCGCTTTCCGTTCGTTAATATTTGCGGTATTTGCTGCGTCTGCGACATTTTTATCATTTACCGCCGCTATTTCAAACTCGCGGGGCGGCGCTTGCGGCCTGTCAAAGAAATCGGGCGACGGGCAGAGGGTTATTTCCTCTAAAATTATTTTTGACGCTTCGTCATCTTTAACGGAAAGCCTGCCGCTAATCAAAGCGACCGCATCCTCCCTGAGTTTCGTCTGATATTCTTCAAATTTTTGCGAAAACACGATGACTTCAACGGAGCCGTAAGTATCCTCTGCCGTGACGAAGGCTATGGTTCTGTTTTCCTTTGTGATTTTCTTGCGGACTGTGTCGATAAACGCTAAAAGCCTGATGCGGTCGTTATTATTATAGCCTTTCTCCCTGCGCTGCTCATCGTTGGTCAGATCAATTGTTTTTACGGAGTTCACTTGCGCGGAGGCTTCTTTATATTCATTCATCGGATGACCTGTCATATACAGGCCCGTCGCGGCTTTTTCGTTTGCCAGAAGTTCCTTTTTAGGCATTTCGGGGACGTTGGGGGGCGTCGGCTCCGCGCCGGGGGAATTTTCCGTCTGAAAGCTGAAAAATCCCAGCTGCCCCTCGATATTTCGCTTTTTGTCGCTGTCTATACCGTCGATTATGTCGGGGAGCATTATGAGCATCTGGCGGCGGTTAAACCCGAAGCAGTCCAGCGCGCCGCTTTTTATAAGGCCTTCTATCCCCCGCCTGTTGAAATCCCCGCCGTGGATACGTTTGCAAAAGGAGGCGAAGGTTTTATACGGCCCGGCCTTTTCGCGCTCGTCGATTATGGCGTTTATCAGCCCCCTGCCCAGATTTTTTATGGCCTGGAGCCCGAAAAGTATCTTCCCGCCCACCACCGTGAAGCTGTGGAGGCTCTCATTAACGTCCGGCGGCAGCACGTCTATGCCGATCCTGTTGCATTCGGAAATATATACGACGACCTTGTCCGTATTGTCGAGGACGCTCGTGAGCATGGCCGCCATAAATTCTTTCGGGTAATGGCAGCGGAGGTAAGCGGTCTGGAACGATACCAGAGCGTAGGCGGCTGAATGTGATTTGTTGAAGGCGTAAGAGGCGAAGGAGGCCATATCCTCAAAAATCCGGGCCGCGTCTTTTTCCGTAAGCCCGTTTGCCACGCATCCGGCGCATTCCACGCTGCCGTCCTCTTTTTTCGAGCCGTGGATAAAGCTGTTGCGTTCGTCAGCCAAAACCTTAGCGTCTTTTTTGGATATCGCCCGCCTTATAAGATCCGAGCGGCCCAGGCTGTACCCCGCGAGATCCCTGAAAATCTGCATGACCTGTTCCTGATATACTATGCAGCCGTATGTGACCTCAAGGATATCCTTCATTTTGGGCGACGCGTAGGTTATCCTGTCGGGGCGGTTTCTGTTTTCGAGGTATTTCGGTATAAAATCCATTGGGCCGGGGCGGTAAAGAGCGATGACGGCTATTATATCTTCAAGGTTTTTCGGCTTCATGTTTATCATAAGGGCGCGTATGCCCCCCGATTCACACTGGAAAACCCCGTAGGTGTCGCCGTTCCCGAGCATCTTATATACCGCCGGGTCGTCGATGTCTATATTATATATATCGAAATCCGGCTCGGCTTTTTTTATCATTTTAACGGCGTCCTCAATGACGGTAAGGGTTCGCAGCCCCAAAAAGTCCATTTTCAGAAGCCCGATTTTATCGACGTGCTTCATATTGTATTGGGTCACGACGCTTTCGCCGCTTTTCGCCAGCGGCGCGTATTCATCCACGCTTTCGGGGGTTATGACGACCCCGGCGGCGTGCATACCTATATTCCTCGACATGCCCTCGATTTTAAGGGAGATGTCAACCAGCTTTTTTATCTCCTCGCTGCCGTCGTACATGGCTTTGAAGTCTTTAGACGTGTCAAGGGCTTTTTGTATTGTAATCCCCAATTCGCCGGGTATTTCCTTGGCGACCGAATCGCAGGCGCCGTAAGGCATGCCAAGCACGCGGCCCACGTCCCTGACCGCGCCCTTCGCCGCCATTGTGCCGAAAGTGACAATTTGGGATACGTGATCCTCTCCGTATTTGTTTTTAACGTATTCGATGACCTCGCCTCTGCGCTCCTGGCAGAAATCGATGTCGAAGTCGGGCATGCTTATGCGTTCGGGGTTTAAAAACCGCTCGAAAAGAAGGTTGTATTTAATCGGGTCGATTGCCGTAATCTCTAAGCAATAAGCGGCGATGCTCCCCGCGCCCGAACCTCTGCCGGGGCCGACGGGGATGCCTTTTGATTTTGCGTAATTGATAAAATCCCATACTATGAGGAAATAATCGGTGAACCCCATGCTGTTTATGACCGAAAGCTCATACTCCAGCCTTTGCTTATAAAACGGGTCGCAGTTTTCGCCGTATCTTTTTGCAAGCCCTTTATTGCATAAATCGTTGAAATACTCGATATTTGTAAGCCCTTCCGGGGTTTCGTATTTCGGGAGCAGGGTATGGCCGAACGAAAAATCAAAATTGCACCTTTCGGCGATTTTAACGGTGTTGTCAATAGCTTCGGGCGTATCGGGGAACAATTCGAGCATTTCGCCGCCGGATTTTACGTAAAATTCGCTTGTGGAGAACTCCATGCCCGTGTCTTCGTCCACGGTATGCTTCGTCTGTATGCAGATCAGGATTTTTTGTATGTATGCATCCTCTTTTTCCAGGTAATGCGAGTCGTTGGTGGCGACCAGGGGTATACCCGTCTCGCGGGAAAGCTTTATTATGTCGCCCAGAATCTTGATCTGCTCCGCAAGGCCGTGGTTCTGTATTTCAAGGTAATAGTTCCCCTCGCCGAAAACGTTTTTATACCAAAGGGCCGTTTCGCGGGCTTTTTCGTAGTCGTTATTAAGAAGCGCCTGGGGTATCTCCCCCGCCAGGCAGGCCGAAAGGCAGATAAGCCCCTCGTGATACTTTTCGAGAAGCTCCTTATCCACGCGGGGCTTTGTATAAAAGCCCTCGGTCCACGCCTTTGATACGATTTTTATAAGGTTCCCGTAACCTTTTTCGTTTTCGCAGAGCAGAACAAGATGGTTCCGCTCGCTGTCGAACTGATGCTCCTTGTCAAAGCGCGTGCGGGCGGCCACATAGACCTCACAGCCGATAATCGGCTTTATCCCGGCCTTTTTAGCGGCAAGATAAAAGTCAATGGCGCCGTACATGACGCCGTGGTCGGTTATGGCGACGGAATCCTGCCCCAATTCTTTTAATTTGTTCATCAACGGTTCCATTCGCAGGGCGCCGTCGAGAAGGCTGAATTCGGTATGAAGATGCAGATGGGCGAATTTTGTCATTATATTAAATTATACCTCTCCGTCAACATATTTAAAATCTTCCGCGCAATTCATAGTGCGTTCAAGAAAAGCCTTATCTTTTCCGGCTTCTTTCATTAAAGCTTCATATTGCGCGTATTTGTGAGATATTTCCCTAACTGTTGCTTTATCCAGCATAAAGAACCTGCTTTCGCAAAACCGCCTGGTTTTCACATTTTTTATACAACATAAAACCTTGATTAAAATACAGCGAATCCGGGCCGTGGTGGTTTTCATACATATCCTTGCTTCCCAGCCGCGGGTACGCCTCCACATATTCGTAACCCTGTTCTTTCGCGTCCCCGCATACCCTTTCCAAAAGCTTCGCCGCGACGCCTTTCCCCCGCATATCGGGCGCGATGAGGAAGCAGACGACGGATTTCACTTTTTCATCCCCGTTTTCTTCCAGCAATTCAGGCTTTACGTTAAATTTCAGCGCCGCGTAATTCTTTTTATCGTTCGCGTTGCACCAACCGATTACTTTATTGTCAAAATACGCAAGGTAGCCTTGAACTTTCCGCTCATGTATAAATTTAATCGCCCGTTCGCGCCAAGGATTTTCCAGCCCGGCGTCCTCGGCGTCCCATGCGGGTTCAAAATGAAAAGCCAGGCAATAACACTCCGACCATTCCTTATGGTCGGCAAACGCGACATTGTCAAAGAAATACAGATAATCGTCAACTAAGGCGGGGGTTAAAGACCGAATTTCAATATCCAAATTTACACCTCATTCTTAAAATATCCTATCATTCAACTCCAGCTTCCTTTTTATAAGGTCATAAGTCGAAGCCGCGCCTATATGTATAAACTCGACCCCCCATATTTCCGCCAAATCGCGCATATGCCGCGCCGTCAGGCCGTAGGCCAGCACGGAATGGTGCGAGCCGCCGGCCAGTATCCAGCATTCGGCGGAGGTTTTGAGGGACGGCGCGGGCTTCCACAGCACCCTCGGCACGGGCAGTTTCGGCATATCGAACTGTGGCTCGACGCATTTTATGTCGTTTGCGATCATACGCAGGCGGCCGCCCATATCGACGAGGGACACTACAATGGCTTTACCCGCTTTCCCGTCGAAAACAAGCCTTGCCGGGGGCTCTTTCCCGCCGATGCTCAATGGATGCGCTTCGATCCTCGGTTTTTTTGCCGCTATTGACGGGCAGATTTCAAGCATATGCGCCCCTAAAATCATCTCGTTGCCTTTTTCGAAATGGTAGGTGTAGTCCTCCATAAAGGACGCGCCGCCTTCAAGCCCGAAGGACATCTTTTTAATGAGGGCGGTGAGCGCGGCGGTTTTCCAGTCGCCCTCCCCCGCGAAGCCGTAGCCTAGCCTCATCAGATTCTGGCAGGCAAGGCCGGGAAGCTGCCTCAAGCCGTGCAGGTCCTGAAAATTCGTGTGGAAAGCGTCAAAATCCCCGGTTTCAAGGAGCGTCTGTATCCCGATTTCCATTTTGGCCTGTTCCCAGACCGCTTCCGTGTCGTTTGTATTCAAATCGTAATATTTGCCGTATTCCTCTAATTTGTCGTGTATCTGCGGTTCCGTCACGTCATTAATAACGCTTAAAAGGTCGCCCATGGGGCAATATTCGATTTCCCAGCCCAGTTTTATCTGCGCCCCCACCCTGTCGCCGTCCGTGACCGCAACGTCGCGCATATTGTCGCTTATCCTCAAAACCCGCAGGTTCCCGCTTTCCAGCGCGCCCGCCGCGCTCCTTTGCCAGTCCCCAAGCTCGCGCAGAAAATCCCCGTCCTGCCAAAACCCCGCTATGACACGCCTCGGCAGGCGCATCCTGGCGGCGATGAATCCGTGCTCCCTGTCCCCGTGGGCGCTCTGGTTCAGGTTCATGTACTCCATGTCGATGCCGTCCCAGGGTATTTCGCGGCGGAACTGCGTGTTTATGTGCAGATAGGGCTTTTTAAGCCTTGACAGCCCCGCAACCCACATTTTGGACGGGGAAAAGGTGTGCATCCACGTAATGACCCCTGCGCAGCACGGGTCATTGTTGGCGCGTTCTATCACAGCCGTTATTTCAGCGGCGGACGTGACGCAGGAATTGAATTTTATCTCGCACGGGACAAGATTGTTTTCATTGAAATAGCTTACAATGCTAAGCGCGTTTATATTGACCTTGCTCAATATTTTGTCGCCGTAGAGTTCCTGCGAACCTACGATAAATTCAAATTTGTATTTGTTCATAATTGCATCCTTTTATATATATCTCCGTGATTATCAATACGCAGAGCATTAGTTTTAGTTTTCTTCATCAGGGTCAATGAATAGTGCTGGTTCAAATTCTTGCTGTAAAAATCTTATGAAAGATTCGGATTTATAATTTTGATTATCAAACGGCCGGTTATAACAGCAATTGCCAAGACATATTCTATTTATCACCATCATACAGGCGGTTTGCGTGACATAAAAAACTTCCCTGATTATCATATAATTTTAAGGATAGCGCGGAATATTTAATTAGATTCTGTTACCTTCACATTGCGGAACAGCCAGCGGTTCGCGCTTACCGCATACGGTTTTCCGCTCTTGACCGTCAGGTCGCTTATCTCTATCTCCTCAGTAAGCACATAAGGGTATCTTGCAATATTTGTGTTCAGCAAGCCCATCAATCTGTAAAACATATCCGACAGAAATGACGTGACCGTATTCCCGATGAAATTCCCTAAAAGCTTGGGGCCTCCGTAGAACAGGGAATAGCCGGCGTCATCAATAACCAAGCCGTCTACAGTAATTTTTTGCGGCATATAACAGGTATATCCGAAATTATGCTTTTCATTGCCGTTGCCGTTTATCAGCACGGGACCGGACAGCGCGGCGCCGGCCGGGATGAATTCGCAGTTCCGTATAATGATTTCGCCCTCCCATGTGCTGCCGTAGTCGTCGCGCAGGCTTATGAAGTTAGAGCTGTATACCTTTGTGTTTTCAACAAGGGCGGTTCCGAAGCCGATAATGCTTATCCCGTGCCTGCCGATAACCGAATTTTTGATTGCCGCGTTGGCGACGCCCATGTGCGCGTCGAAGCGGGAAAGCTCACAGCCGTCATAAATGAGGTTTTTGCAATAGTTTGAACCCATTATGCCCCATAAAGCCGGGTCGTTTATGTCGTTTATCTGCTTGCAGCCAATGAATGACGCGTTGACCGCCATAGACGCGGATATATCGTAAGTGCCCATAGAAACCGACGTGCCCGCGCTGCCTATAGTGCGGTAAAATTTATGCCCTGACAGCATAGTGTTCCGCACTGTCACGTCAGCGCAGCGGGACAGCGTCAAAAACCCGTTATACGGCGCGCCGTGGTCAAGCTCCCCCGTTATTTCGTGATACAGGCCGTCCACCTCAACATTGGAACGCGCTATCCTGAGCCCGCGGTTATAATAATTGTATTCCGATGCCGCCCGGTTGGCGATTGTTTTGAACCTGCCCCCACTGACGGTAAGGATGTCAGTGTCGATGGGGTAAGCCGTCATCGAGGTGATATTGTCATAATCCCATATGACAGGGGCGTTCATGTCCACGTTGCCGTCCTCGTCAACAATGAAAGCTTCCGTCTGGGGCGCGCCGTCGTTTTGGTTGGCCCCGTAGCGGATATAGCGTATCGTGGTATTGTCGGCCACGACTATGAGCGAGGGGTACTGCAGGGACAGATCAAGCTTTTCCTGATTTTTCGCGATGGAACCCACGGATGTTATCTGCTGCCCGTGGAGCGCGGAGGAAACGTTGAAGATATTGTAGCCCCGGTCATCCGCGGATACGTTTGAATCGTCAATGACAAACTGCGCGTCGCCCCAGTATGTGTTTGTCTGTATTTCCGCGGTCTTTCTCCCGGTCCCTATGTAATAAACCGCGCCGGGGTCGGCGCACACGGGCAGGCCTTTATCGTTCGCGTCGGCGTGAGCGGCGATTATGGCGTCGAAATCATCGGCAGCGCCGTCGCCGGCGGCACCGTATTCGCTGTAATAAACGCACTCTTCGCCCGTCGCCTGATTAATGCCGAAAGCCATTGAGCCGCCCCCAATTGTCAAAACAAGAAATACAGTCAAAACAGAAATAAATATTTTTTTCATTTGAGTCATACTCCTTTTGCAGGTTTATTTTTCAAAGCTATAATAACATAATTTATAAAAATAGTCAACGTTTTAATGTTTTCAAGCTAACACTTGATTTTTCAGTAAATTCTCAAAGTAAGTTCCACAGTGGACATCGGTTTCGGGCAAAACAAAAACCGCCCACTTGGGGCGATTTTCGCTTTATCAAAGTTTGTCCTTTGATTTGGCTGCGGAACTAGGATTTGAACCCAGACAAACAGAGTCAGAGTCAATCTAACCATTGATTATATTATATTTTTTTGTGCCGTATAGAACCGCCTTAGGCCCGCCTGTATCAAGGGTTTGAGGCGGTTTTTCTCTGTTGACTCTCAGGAAGGCAACTGCGTGTATGAATGCACGTTTTTTGTTAAAGTGTTAGAAAAAATGTTAGAAAGCATGGCGCATTTTATGAGTGGATTTTAGTCTGGGTGTTTCCACTGCATCGTTAACACTAAATTGATGAATGCATCCCCCCTACTGTATGCGTAGAAAGATAGAGGAGGTATGCATAGTTTGAAACAAATTTTATCCGACACCACATAAAAAAGTGTACAATGAACAAGCCGTCCGGCGGGCGGCGAAAAAAAAGAAAGTTTAGTTATTGAATATTATCAGTCTGAGAAACAACGAAG
>WREG01000073.1 GCA_009779455.1 Oscillospiraceae bacterium | reverse complement strand
TCGCCGTAATTATCTTTCACGGCGGCGCGCATCAGACCCTTAATGGAGTTGGCGGTGGTCATGGGGAATATTTTCCCCGTACTTTCGGTTTTGGCAGAATATACCTTCATGCCCGACGGGTTGGTTATCTCGCTTATGAAATAAGGCATTGCCGCCGTGTCGCCGTTTGCCGCCGCGCCCGATATCACCATCATCGTCAGGGGGTTCGCCATGTCCGTATGCTGGCCTATCCCCGCCCAGCCGATGTCCGCTTTGGACGCGTCGGAGAGGCTGACGCTTCCCGCCGCCGTTTTCACCTTGTTGACTGTATAATTAGACGCAATCCCCATTTTCTTCGCGTAATCCGCCAGTTTTTTCCCGCCAAGCTCAATTGCCATCTCCGCAAAAGCCGAATTGCAAGAATTTACAAAGGCTTTTTCAAAGGTCTGGCTGCCGTGGGCGCCGCTGCACGTGACAGTCCCGTCCCCCGTTTCGTATTTCCCCGTACAGGTAAAGGTTCTTGAATATAGGCCGGGGATATTGTCTATGGCGCAGGCCGCCGTCACGATTTTAAACACCGAGCCGGGCGCGTAAAGCCCGGAAAGCAGACGGTTCATATATATCCCCTCATATTTACCCGTCGTGTTATTATCAATATCAGAGGGAACATCGTTGACGTCGTAGGTCGGCGCAGACACCATGCATACAATCTCGCCCGTCTTGTAATTGTATACGCCGACGGTCCCCTTCCTGCCGTCGAGGGCCTTGTACGCCGCTGCGCAGACCTTTGAGTCAAGGGTGAGCTTTATGTCGTTGCCCCCGGTTTCGGCGTTGTAAATGCCCAAAACGAGGTTATAGCCCACCAGCTCGGGCATATAATTCTTCTGCACTCCCGCCGCGATAAAGCCGTAGCGGTCGCCGACGGTGTGGAGCGTAGCCTTCCGCACCGCCGAATCGCTGCTGTAGGCCCGCTTGCCGTCGGACATTTTAGACAGCACGGCGCCGTTCCTGTCGGTTATCTCCCCGCCCGCCACAAGGCTCCCGCCGGAATAAAGGTGGGCGTTGACGTTGTACATGACGTATTTGCCCGCGTTGGCGGCAAAGGTGGCGACAAGAATCAGAAGCCCCGCGCAAAACGCCGCCGCGAGGAGCAAAGCCGCACGTGCCCTGTTTGAAATTAAGCGCAAAACCCATCACCTTATATATTATCAACTTCGCGAATTTCCCAATTTATATTGCCGGACTCAATTTCTAAAATCCCATATGTAGAATGTATAGTTTTACTCGAAATATGCCCGATTCGCCCCGGGTTCATTATCCATTTTCTGTTGCAACAATTGATAAACGGTTCATGTGTATGCCCGAAAAGAATTATATCCGCATTGTTTTGGCCGCTCAAAAACATTTTCGTTATTCCTTCAAAATGCGTTTTCGCGTTTTCAAGGAATGTATGCCCGTGGGTCAGCATAATGCGCTTGCCGCAGATTTCGGTATATTTTACCCACTCTTCATCTTTTTTCTTTGAATCCGTATTGCCCGGAACCTTATAAACCTGAATATCGGGATATTTTCCGCTTAATTTGTCCGCGTCGGCCATATGGTCGCCCAAATGTATTACCGCATCCGGTTTTTCTATGCAGATAATATCGCGCATCGTCCCGATATCGTTGTGCGAATCAGAGAGTATGAGTATTTTCATCTTTTTCAAGCCCCTTTTCCAGTTTCCGCCTGACCGCCTGCAACGGCTCAAAGGCTTTCACTTGCTCAGCATAAGCGAGGGCTTTTTTCATGTCGTTTTCGTCGATTTCTATCTCATCGGGATAACGCGGCTGGATGCCGTATTCCGTTAAAAACGCGCAAATATTGCGGATTTCGTCAAATTTTATATCATATTCAGCGCACAACGCGCATAACCTTGATAAATCATGTGTTTTTGGCGGCTCGTCAACACCGCAATATCCTAAATAACCTTTTAAATATTTTTCGGCGGATTGCTGGCAATGATAACAAATAATTTCCAGCGGCTGCGGATAAAGGGAAAGCAAATGATTCGCGGCAGTCAAATCGGTGTCGGCAAAACGAAACCATTCTAAAATCAATTTTTCATCCATACAATTTTACCCCTCTCTGTGCCACCGTCCGCTGTATGGTGGGGCCTTCCTTCCTCCTGTGAAAAACGCTGTGCTTGCCGATTTGCAAATCCATAGGCATATTTATTTTTTTATACAAGCTGTCGCGTATCTCAACCGCGACATCCAGGGGTTTCCGCTGAACGCTGTCCGGCACCACCACATAAATATCAAGGTCGCTGTCCTTATGAGGTGTCCCGTAGGCGTATGAGCCGAACAGGTATATCTCCTCCGCCGGCACGGTTTTCAATATGCTCTCTTTTATCAAGTCAAGCTCTTTTTGGATTTTCTCGTCAAATTCCATGCGGTTCACAGCCTCTCTTTTTATGTTTTTCGATTAATTCATTGCGTACAGCTTGTAATGGCTCAAAGGCTTTCATCTGTTCCGCATAAGCGAGGGCTTTTTTCATGTCCTGCTCAAATATTTCCATTTCATCAGGGTAACGCGGCTGAACACCGTAAATGG
Source organism: Oscillospiraceae bacterium (assembly GCA_009779455.1). GTDB lineage: Bacteria > Bacillota > Clostridia > Oscillospirales > Acutalibacteraceae > WREG01. Next base: position 6,199 of record WREG01000073.1, on the reverse strand, counting down.
TTAAAATATTACACGGTTTTTTGATTTCCGCAAATTTCTCATCATATTTTTCACACATTTCGCAAAGTGTATCAAGGTTATGGATTTTAGGAGGGTCTTCAACTCCCTTAAAAATCAAATAGCCCTTTAAATATTTTTCGGCTGACTGCTGACAAAGATAACAAACAAGTTCAATATGAACAGGGTGATTTTTCGTAAGCCAGTTCGCGGAAATAAAATCACTGTCCCCGTAATTAAACCATTCTAAAATTACAGCACTATCCATACAATTTCACTCCGTCCCTGTATATTACCCTTTCCAAGGTCGGGCTTGTTTTGCGCCGATTAAAAACCTTATTTCGCCCCATTAATAAATCAAGAGGCCTTGATTTTTTATTCCAAAGTTCCATACGCACATCCGCCTGCAGCTCCGTTAAATTGCCTGCGTCATCCGGCACCACCACATAAATATCAAGGTCGCTGTCCTCACGCGGCGTGCCGTAGGCGTATGAGCCGAACAGGTATATCTCCTCCGCCGGCACGGTTTTCAATATGCTCTCTTTTATCAAGTCAAGCTCTTTTTGGATTTTTTCGTCAAATTCCATGCGTTTCACCGCCCTTTTTATTAATATAGCATACTATTTAATAATTTTCAATTCATTTCTCTCAATTCTCAACTCTAAACTCTCAATTCATTCATTTATCCGCCGACTTAATAAAAGCCAGCAGCCCCCATGAGCACAGCATCGACGACCCCCCCCTGCTGATAAACGGCAGCGTCACGCCTGTGAGCGGCACGATGTCGGTCACGCCGAATATGTTCAGCATGGCCTGGAACAGCATCATGCCCGCCGCCGCCACCGCCGCTATGGCGTAAAAGGACGACCGCGCCGTTTTCGCCGTTTTGAGGGCGTACAGCATGAAGAACAGATATGTCAGCGACGCCGCAATAGCCAGCAAAATGCCCATTTCCTCACAGAGCATCCCGAAAACCAGATCCTCCGTGGCGGCGAACACGCTGCGGAGTTTCCCGTTGCCTATCCCGACGCCGAAAAGCCCGCCGCTTGAGGCGTATATATAGACCCTCGTCTGTTGGTAGCCGTTCGCGCTTATATTCTCCCAAATGTGGCGGTAAACCTTGAAACGCTCCATTACATAGGGCTTGAAGGCGAAGATGAAGAACGAGCCTATGACCGCCGCCCCGCAGACCAGCATTATCGTCCTTATGTCGCCCGAGCGCATGAAGGCTATCAGCAGGAACGTGACGAAAAATATCAGCGCCGTGCCAAAATCGTACATCAAAAACAGGCAGCCTATGCATGACCCCGCGAAAATTATATACCAGGTCAGCGAACGGGCCGAAAGCAGCCTTTCAAGTGTCGCCGCGCCCACGAACACAAACGCGATTTTAACTAATTCCGAAGGCTGGATTGATACCGGCCCTATATAAAGCCAGTTTTTGGCCCCGTTGACGACCTTGGCCATAAGAAAAGTAAAACCGAGCAGGCCCACGGAAGCGAATGCGACGGGGATACGCAGCGCGGAAACCAGCCTTATTTTGCCTAAAAGCCCTGTCATAACCGCGAATATGGTTATCCCCGCGATTATTGTTATAAGCTGTATATAGGCTTTTTCGGGGTAGACGCAGACAGTCACGGTAAGGCTGAGGGACGACAGGAGGAATGCTGTTATCTCAAGTTCGAGCCGCTTACCCCGTATGACGCCGAAAATGAAATAATAAACCCATTCCGCCGCCAAAAGCGCGGCGAAACAAGCACCGGCGGCGAAATAATGCTCTTCCAAAGACAAAACCGCGCTTAAGGCGCAAACCACCTGAAAAAGCGACACAACAAGCATAAGAAACAGCCATAATATTCTGTTTTGATTTGTTTTTTCAATTAACATAATCCGCATTAAACTCCAAATCTATATTCCCCATCGTGACAATATCCCCGTCAAACAATAATTGCGGCACGGAAATGTACCTGCCGTTAACCAGCGTGCCGCTTTTTGAATTCATGTCCTCTATGAGCCAGCCGTCCTCCGTCCAGATAAGCCTCGAATGCTTCCGCGAGACGTTTATCGACGGGATGACGATATCGCACTCCCCTCCCCTGCCTATCGTATATTCCTCCGAAAACAGAAGGTTCAGGCCGTCATACGAAAGGTTGACAAGGGCGGCAAGGGCGTTTCCGGAGGGTATCGGCGGAGGCGCGTTTTTCTTTACGGGCAAACCGCCGCCGTATTCCCCCCGCAAAGGCTCGTCTTTGAATATATCGTCAAAGGTTATCTCTTTTAATTCCGCGTCATACGGTTCATGGGTTTTGCGGGGCTTTTTGAACAGCGGCGCGCGGAGCAGCAGCACGGAGTTTCCCATAGTTATCATATCCCCGTCGAAAACCTTCGCTTTTTTATCAATTTTTTCGCCGTTCACAAGAACCCCGGTACGCGAATGGGTATCAAAAACGGTCAGCCCCCTGCCCCGTCGCGCCAGCACGGCATGAAAGCGCGAAACCGCGCTATATCCGAGAACAAGGTCGCAGCTTTTAGCGCGGCCTATTGAAACTTCCCATAAGTTTACATCCATTTTGTCGCCGTTGGCGGTGTTTATGAGCTGGGCGATGACCGACGCGCCCTGTTTTTTCTTAAAAAGCAAGCCCAGGCATATGCCGAGGACGATTATAAAAAAGGAAGAGACCGCGACCCGCAAAAAAAACGCCGCGTATACAGTGATGTCCATTAAACCGCCCCCTGTTTCGCAATTCATAATGCATAATCCATAATTAACCGGCAAATAAATAAATTTTTCCGCCATGTCAATAATATATTACATCTATAAAGAGCAAGTTGTCAATATAATTAAAAATTAAGTACAGTTTATTGTTGCATTTTTTATAATATCGTGTTAAAATATATAAAACTCGTGTTAAGGGGGTTAATATCAATGGCAAACGATTTATTCGGCGGGTTGGGAAATTTGGGCGGCGGGCTGGGCGGCATATTGGGCGGCCTGGCCAAAAACCTGATCCCCGGCGATACGCCTGAAGGCAAGGTGTTTTCCGCTCAGAGCGGCCTCGCAGACCTGCAGAATCAGGAAACGGAGCTTTTGCTTGAAATCGGGCGGCAGGCTTACGGGCAGAACCCGTCTGCGTGGCCGCAGGATGCGAAATTGAAATTAATAATGCAGAATATCGCGGACGCGCAGGCGGAGCTTGACCGCGCGAAGGCCGCGCAGGAGCAGGCGGACGCCGCCAAAGCCGCCGAGGACGCAAAAGGCCGCTGCCCCGGCTGCGGGCATAAAAACGACGAAGGTGTGAAATTCTGTCAGGAATGCGGCGCTTCTCTCGCTGCCGCAGGCCCGAAATTCTGCGTTTCATGCGGCGCACAGCTGGCTCAGGGTACGAGGTTCTGCGGGGAATGCGGCGCGCAGCAATAGAGGGATTAGGGGACAGGGATTAGGGATTGAAAATTCTTATTTTACGGTTCTACCCCCTAAATCCTATCCCTAACCCCTGTCCGACTGAAAGGAGGACATTTATGGCTACATATAAACAGCCCTGCATACATTGCGGCGAAATGATTGAACGGGACAGCCGGCTTTGCTCCGAATGCGGGAGCCGCAGCCCGTTCGGGTATCATTGCCCGAACTGCCTTAAAGAAATCAAACGCGGCAATCTTGTCTGCCCCGGCTGCGGCAGGGAGCTTACGGCAATCTGCCCGTTCTGCGGCGGAGGGACTTTCGCGGGAAACGAAAAATGCGATTTCTGCGGCAAATCCGTTATGATCCGCTGCGAAAACAAGCGGTGCGGGCAACCTCAGTTTTTTGAGAATACAAGATGCACGGTGTGCGGCAAGAAAATTAAAAAGCGTTAGCCTTATAATTTAATGAATAGTGAATAATGAATGATGAAAAGGAGATATGCAAAATGCTACAGGCTTTCACAAGAAATTACAACGACAATTCAACCGATGCGGGCTTCCAGTTCACTTTTAACTGCGACATATGCGGCGACGGGTATAAAACCAGTTTTATAGAATCCGATACATATAAAAAGAAAAAAGGGAGCCGCCTTTTAGGGCAGGGCATAGGCCTTGCCGGGAATTTGATGGGCGGTAAGCTCAGGGGCCTCACCAACGCCGTGGAGCACGGCTCCAATATCCTGTCCGAGAGGTTCGAGGGGCATCCCCCGGAATGGCACAAAGAACACGAGCAGGCGTTTGAGCGGGCGCAAAATGAAGCCATGCAGCACTTCCACCGATGCCCCGGCTGCAATAATTATGTGTGCGATCATTGCCGCAACGAGGACGCGGGGCTTTGCACAGGCTGCGCGCCGCGCCAGGAAGTCTATGTCGCACAGGCTCACGCGGCGGCAATGAGGCGGAATATTGACGACGCAGGGCAAAACGCCAATGTATGGCAGGGTAATATAGAGCAGAAAACCACCATCTGCCCCTCCTGCGGCAAGCCTGCCGGAACGGGCAAATTCTGCAACAACTGCGGCGCTTCGATGGATTTGAGGGAATGCCCGAATTGCGGCGCGAAGAACGCGCTGGCCGTGCGTTTCTGCAACAACTGCGGCACGAACCTTGAACAGGCGGCCGTCCCCAGCGGAAAATGCGGCGCCTGCGGCTTCGACAACCCGCCCGGGACAAAATTCTGCGGAGGGTGCGGGAATAAACTGTAAGCAGGTAAAACCGAATGGACTTAGAATCAATTATGGACGGCGGAACGCCCGAAGAACAAAAACCGGCCGTTGAATATACGGCGCAGGTTGCCTCACCCCTTGTAAGCGGAGAGGCCAAGCTTAAAATAGGCGAAAAAGCCCTGACCGCGGCAGCTCTTTTTGACACAGCGGAGATAGCTTTCTCCGAAATAACCGCAATTGCGCTTGCGGATTATGCCGTCACCGTCAATACGGACGGCGGGGATTATATTTTTTCCCGCATGGGAAGCCTATGCCAACCCTTTTATGACGCCCTGCTCGACGCTTACAACAAAGCCGTGCTGCGTTCCCTTTTTATCAAAGGCAGCCCCGTCCTCACGGCAAAAGGCGATTATAGCTATACGGAAAACGGCGCGGATATTAAGGGCAGCGCTGCCGTCCGGGTGTACGAAAACAACGTGACGGCCCTGCCGCCCGATTTATCGGCGAGGCGCGTGCCTCTTTGTTTCGTAACGGCTATGGGAAAAGGCGGTTTTTCGCTGACGCTTACCTTGGATACGGGCGAAGCTTATACTTACTCCAAACTGGGATACGAAACGGATATATTCGCTGAAGCGGTTGAGAGGCAAATCCGAAAACTGCGCGAAAACGCGCTTGCGGCGGTCAAAGAAATCGACCCGGGCCTCACGGCAGCGCAAGCTTCGCAGATAGCTAAAATCATGCCGCAGGGCGCGGCGGCCCCCATCGGGAAGCTTGCGGATATAGCCCCATCTTTCGCGGCGGCATTGGAAAATAAAATCGCCGAAACCCGTGCCGCCGAATATTACGGAGCGTTCAAAGAATTATGCTATCCCGCGCAAATATGGGTTGGTTTCCGCAAAAATGAAGCCGCAATGGAAACAAGCGGCTTATCCGGAACACCTGCCGGAGGCTTAGGCGAAATATTAGGAAAACTAACAGACGCCATTGCCGCCGGGGACGGGGACGAAGCCCCCGACCCGTATCTTTTATGGCTGATCGCGCCGTCCCCTGACGGGCAATTCGCCGCCGTGGAATTCGCAGAAGCCGACAGCGCGACGTTTTTGTATAAAACGGGCGGCGATTTCACCGCTTTCGCGCGGCAGCTTAACCGGGCGCTGGAAGCAATAAATTTCAAGCGCGAGGCGATAAGGCTCTCGGACGATGATCTGCGGAAGCCCGAAAACGCCGATTATTTCATGGCGGCCAAGCGCACCGCCGCCCTGCGGTTTGTCCGTGCGAATTTCGCCGGGAGGATAATACATTCAAGCGCGGAAAGCTGGAGGCGAAAACTGGCGCAGACTTGGAACGGTGAAGCGGAGCCGGTCCCGGCGCAAACAGGCGCGAAATTTTGCGGGCAATGCGGCGCGGCGGTCACGCAGGGGGTGAAGTTTTGCGGCGGGTGCGGCAATAAATTATAAAACTTGAAGGAATATTTAGTTTGAAACAAATTTTATCCGACACCACATAAAAAAGTGTACAATGAACAAGCCGTCCGGCGGGCGGCGAAAAAAAAGAAAGTTTAGTTATTGAATATT
>WREG01000072.1 GCA_009779455.1 Oscillospiraceae bacterium | reverse complement strand
TCCTGCGACACAGGGCTGTTGAACGCAGCCTGCAATAATGTTCAGAGGGCTGTTTCGGCAAAGTCAACGCTCCCGACAATTGAGGGGATACTTTTTAAAACGGCGGAAAACGGCGTTGAGCTTTGCGGCTATGACCTTGATATGGGGATAAAGACCACGATCCCCGCAAAAGTGGAGCGCGGCGGAAGCGTTATAATCAACGCGAAAATGCTGTGCGACATAATAAAGCACATGAGTTTTCAGAACACCGTGATTAACGTGGATGAAAGAAATATATGTATAATTAAGAACGGTGATTCTGAATATTCCATAATAGGAATAGACGCTGAAGAATACCCTGAGTTGCCTTTCATTCAGGACGGTGCGCCTGTTGCCGTCCCACAGGGTTTGTTGAAAAACATGATAAGGCAAACGGTTTTCGCGGTATCGGCGGACGACAGCAACACGGTACATAAGGGCGTTAAATTTATAGTGACGGAAAATAACCTGAATCTCTTGGCTTTGGACGGATACAGGCTGGCCTCAAGAAACGGGGAAATCGAATATTCCGGGGAAAATCTAAGTTTTATCGTCCCGGGCAAGACTCTGAACGAAATATCAAAATTTTTAAGCGATACGGATAATCCCGTGGTAATGGGGTTAGGTAAAAGGCATATCGTGTTTTATATTGATGACTATATTATTATTTCAAGGCTGTTTGAAGGGGAGTTTATAGATTACAAAGCCTCGATACCGCCTGAAAGGAATACAAAAATAAGAATAAATACGAAGATATTTATAGAAAGCATTGAAAAGACCGCCGCGATAATTACGGAAAAAATAAAAAGCCCTATTTGCTGCAGTTTGGAAGGGGATTCAATAAAAAATTATTGTATGACGCCGCAGGGAACGGCGACGGACAGGATAAAAGCGAATATAGAAGGCGTTAATATGGAAATAGGCTTTAACAACAGATATTTGATTGACGCCCTTAGGGCGTGCGAAACGGATGAAATAAATATTGAAATGAAAGGCCCGCTTTCACCCGTTTTGATATTGCCGCCGGACGGGGACAGCTTTTTTTACATGGTACTGCCTGTGAGGTTAAGTTATGAAAAAAACATCGGGTAAAAAACTCAGGGTAAAAGCTTTTCATAGAAAAGAGCCTGAAAAATTAAAGATTGAAACGGAATTCATAAGGCTTGACAGTGCGCTTAAATTCTCGGGCGTCGCCGGAACCGGAGGGGAAGCAAAAATATATATACAGAACGGGGACGTAAGGCTGAACGGGAGTGTTTGCCCTGAAAGGGGAAAAAAGCTTTTTTCGGGGGACATTGTAGAATTTTTCGACAGATTGATTGAGATAGACGGCAAATGAATGTAAAAAGGGTAAATTTAACAAATTTCAGAAATATCAGCGAAGCGGAGATATACCCGGCGGAAGGCATTAATGTCATTTGCGGTGAAAACGCCCAAGGAAAGACCAATCTGCTTGAAGCGGTTTGGCTTTTTACCGGGCTGAAGAGCTTCAGAAGCGCCAAAGACGCCGAAATGATAAAATTTAACGAAAATTATACTCTCCTTGAAACGTCCTATGAGTCGGAATCAGGCGAAAACATAATAAATGTGGCTTTGGGGTCTGATAAGAGAAAACAGGTTAAATTAAACGGCATCGGTTTGGAATCGGCAATCAGCCTCGCCGGGGAATTTTACGCGGTAGTATTCGCGCCCTCGCACCTTTCGCTTATAAAAGGGGGTCCTGCGGAAAGAAGAAGGTTTGCGGACGGTACGTTATGTCAGCTGAAACCGAAATATGCTGCGGCGCTTATTGAGTACTCAAATGTCCTGCGCCATAGAAACGCCCTTCTGAAAGACGCGGGATATCACAGCGAGCTTATGGATACGCTTCCCGTATGGGATGAAAAATTAGGGGAAGCGGGCGGCAAAATAAGAAGTGAGAGAAAAGAGTATGCAAGCAGGCTGAACGAAACGGCGGCGGCGGTTTACGCAGGGATATCAGGAGGAAAAGAATGCCTGGAAATAAAGTACGCCGAAAGGCTGCCTTCGGGTTTTGACGGAACGGAGCCTATGACGGCGAGGATACAAAAAGGGATTAAAACCGATATGATGTTAAAGTCCACAAGCTACGGGCCTCACAGGGACGACTTGGACATATGGATAAACGGGCTGCCGTCAAGAGCATACGGCTCACAGGGCCAGCAGAGGTCGGCCGCCCTTTCGTTAAAGCTTGCGGAGGCGGACATAATAAAAGAAAGCACGGGCGAGCAGCCTGTGATATTATTGGACGATGTTATGAGCGAGCTTGATATGTCAAGGCAGGATTATATATTAAACCGCATAAAAAACAGGCAGGTATTCGTGACCTGCTGCGATAAAAACACAATATTGCGGTTATATGAGGGAAAAGTGTTCGAAATAAAAAAAGGGTCAATAATAATTTAAGAAAGAAAATAAATGTATTTGCACTTAGGACAAAATACAGTCGTGACGACAGACAGGATAATAGGGGTATTCGACTTGGATACGTCTACGGTTTCAAAAATAACGAGGGATTATCTGGTTGCGGCTGAAAAAAACGGGGAAGTAATAAACGTGTCGCAGGAGCTTCCCAAAAGCTTTATATTAAACGAAAAATCAAAAGGCGGGACGGTATATATATCACCGCTTTCGCCTCTTACGCTAATAAAACGAATTGAGAATGGAGAATCAAGGGAAATTGTCAGAGATAAACGAAAACAAAATGCCGGTTGAAACAGAAGAAGAAATAATGGACACCTCCGTGACGGAAAAATATGACGCCGGTTCCATACAGGTTTTGGAAGGCCTTGAAGCCGTCAGGAAAAGGCCTGGAATGTATATAGACTCGACGGGGCCGAAAGGGCTTCACCATCTTGTCTATGAAATTGTCGATAACTCCATAGACGAGGCGCTGGCGGGTTTTTGCTCCGAAATAAACGTCGAGATACTGCCGGGCAACATCATCCTTGTGAAAGACAACGGGCGGGGCATACCCGTGGATATAAACGAGCAGCAGGGGATACCGGCCGTTACGGTCGTCCTTACAGTGCTCCACGCGGGCGGCAAGTTCGGCGGGAGCGGCTATAAAATCGCGGGAGGCCTCCACGGCGTAGGTTCTTCCGTAGTCAACGCCCTCTCGGAATGGCTGGAGGTGGAGGTATCCTTAAACGGCAAGATACACAAGCAGAGATTCGAGCGCGGCGATGCCGTTACGGAGCTTGAAATCGTCGGGGAAACGGAAAACACGGGCACAATGATAACCTTTAAGGCCGACCCGGAGATTTTTACCGAAACCACTGAATATGAATTTGAGACGCTTCAAAGAAGGCTCCGCGAACAGGCGTTTTTAAATAAGAGCCTTATGGTGACTCTTACGGATTACCGCGACGAAGCGGATATTACAGAAGAAAAATACTGCTATGAGGGCGGAATAGTAAGTTTTGTAGAATTTATTAACGAGAGTAGGGGGCTGACGCCCCTCCATGACGCGCCTATGCACTTTTCCGCGGTTTCCGGCGACCGCTCCGTAGAAATCGCGATGATGTACAACGACAGCTACAATGAAATATTGTTGAGCTTTGCGAACAACATGAGGACGACGGACGGGGGTACCCACGAAGCGGGCTTCAAAAACGCCATAACAAGGGTTTTCAACGATTACGGGAGAAAATACGCAATTTTAAAGGAAAACGACAAAAACCTCTCCGGCGACGACGTCCGGGAGGGGCTTACGACCGTATTGAGCGTAAAACTCACGGAAGCGGAGTTCGGCGGCCAGACAAAGACAAAGCTCGGCAATACCGATATGACGCCGCTTGTCTCTCAAATGGTTTATGATAAAATGACCACATATTTCGAGGAAAACCCGTCGGTGGCGAGGGCGGTAATGTACAAAGCCCTTGACGCTTCGCGGGCGAGGGAGGCCGCGCGGAAGGCGAGAGACCTGGCGAGGCGGAAATCCGCCCTTGAGAGCAACTCCCTGCCAGGGAAATTAGCTGACTGCACGGACAGGGACCCCGCGAATACGGAGCTTTACATCGTTGAGGGCGACAGCGCCGGCGGTTCCGCAAAAGCGGGGAGGGACAGGACGTTCCAGGCCATACTCCCCCTTTTCGGAAAAATGCTGAACGTTGAAAAAGCGAGGCTCGACAAGGTCATAGGGAACGAAAAGCTCATGCCCGTGGTGACGGCTTTAGGTACGGGGATAGACGAAGATTTCGAGATAAACAAACTAAGGTACCATAAAATCGTGCTGATGGCGGACGCCGACGTTGACGGGGCGCACATCAGGTGCCTGCTTCTGACCTTCTTTTTCAGGTATATGCGGCCGCTTATAGAAGAAGGCTACATTTATATAGCCCAGCCGCCCCTTTACAGGATAACGAAACAGAGAAAGCACTTTTACGCCTTTTCGGACGAGGAAAGGGACAAGGTTATGGAAGACCTCGGCGGACAGGGGCTTGATATACAGCGGTATAAGGGCCTCGGCGAGATGGACGCGGAGCAGCTTTGGGAAACAACGATGGACCCCGCATTCAGAACCATGCTGAAAGTGACGTTGGAAGACGCGGAAGAAGCCGACGAGACCTTTTCAAAATTGATGGGCGACAAAGTGGAGCCGAGACGGGAGTTTATTGAAAAGAACGCCAAATATGTGCAGAATTTGGACATATAAGCGGTCATTGGCCAGAAATTGTAGGGGCGAATAGTATTCGCCCGAAAATATAGATAAAAGATATAAATCGAGGGAAAAAATTTGGACAACGAAAATATAAATAATACAGAAGAAAAAACCGGCAAAACCGTTATCGTCGATATAAACAAAGAGATGAAAAAATCCTATCTCGACTATTCCATGTCGGTAATAATGGCTCGCGCCTTGCCGGACGTACGGGACGGGCTGAAACCCGTCCACAGGCGCATTTTATATACCATGTATGAAAACGGCCTGACCCCGGAAAAAGCGTACAGGAAATGCGCGGACACGGTGGGTTCGGTGCTGGGCCGCTACCATCCCCACGGGGATATGTCCGTATATGACGCTATGGTGCGCTTGGCCCAAGATTTTTCCATGCGCTATATGCTTGTGGACGGCCACGGGAATTTCGGTTCAGTTGACGGCGACCCCCCGGCGGCCTACCGTTATACGGAATCGAGAATGAGCAGGATATCCACGGAAATGCTTGACGATATTGAAAAAGAAACCGTGGATTTTATTCCGAACTACGACGACAGGCTCAAAGAACCGACGGTTTTGCCCGCGAAATTCCCGAATCTGCTTGTAAACGGCACAGAGGGCATAGCCGTGGGAATGGCGTCGAAAATACCGCCCCATAACTTAGGGGAGGTCATCGGCGGCATGTGCTGCCTTATCGAAAACCCCGAAGCTGAACTGGACGAGCTGATGGAGCATATAAAAGGCCCGGATTTCCCCACATACGGCACGATTATGGGCAGGGCGGGGATAAGGGCCGCTTACGGCACAGGCAGGGGCAAGGTGACGCTCCGCGCAAAAGCGGAAATAGCGGAAGCCAAAAACGGAAGGTTCCAGATAGTGGTGTCGGAGCTTCCGTACCAGGTCAACAAAGCGCGGCTTATCCTTGCAATAGCCGACCTTGTAAAAGAAAAAAGGATAGAGGGGATATCCGACGTAAACGACTATTCTTCAAGGGAAGGCATGAGGATGGTCGTGGATTTGAAGCGGGACGCCAACCCCCAGCTTGTCTTGAACCAGCTTTTCAGCTACACGCAGATGCAGATAACATTCGGCGTGATAATGCTGTCCATAGTAAACGGCGAGCCGAAAATACTGACGCTGAAACAGATATTGCAATATTATATAGACCATCAGGTAACCGTTATAGAAAGAAGGACGCGGTTTGATTTAAGAAAAGCCGAGGAGCGCGCCCATATAGTCGAAGCGCTGTTAAAGGCTTTGGATATAATCGACGATATAATCGCCCTTTTGAAAGCGTCTTCTGGGATACCCGAAGGAAAACAGGGCCTCATAGACAAATTCGGCTTTGACGAGATACAGGCGACGCATATCGTCGGCATGAGGCTGGGCCAGCTTACGGGCCTTGAAAAATTGAAGCTGGAGGACGAATTCGGCGAACTGGAAAAAAAGATAGCGGAATTCAAAGAGATTTTAGGCTCGCGGGAAATTGTATTGGGGATAATAAAAGACGAAGCCCTTAAAATAAAGGGGAAATACAACGACGAGCGCCGCACGGAGATATTGAATATAAGCGGCGAGGTGGATGACGAATCCCTGATACCCGAAGAGGAATGCGTATTCACCATGACCACGATGGGTTATATAAAACGCCAGCCTCTTGACACCTACCGCCAGCAGAAGCGCGGCGGCAGGGGCGTCGCGGGCATGACAAGGCGCGAGGAGGACGTGGCGGAGACAATGTTCACCTGCTCGACACACGATTTCATAATGTTCTTTACCACAAAAGGGCGGGCGTACAAGCTTAAAGGCTACGAAATACCCGAAGGCAGCCGTCAAAGCAAGGGGATGAACATCGTCAACCTCCTGCCCGTGTCGCAGGAAGAGAAGGTATCGGCGATGATAAGGGTCCCGGCGGAGGAAAACGGGGAATACCTCTGCATGGTGACGAGAAAAGGCGTCATAAAAAGATCGGAGCTTGTCTTATATAAAAACCTCAGGAAAAACGGGATAATCGCCGTAAATCTTGACGAGGACGACGAGCTGGCGTGGGTAAAGCTTACGGAAGGCGACGACGACCTTTTGATTGCCACCAAGAAAGGCATGGCTATACGCTTTAACGAAAAGGGCGCGAGATCTGTGGGCAGGAACGCCAGGGGCGTGAAGGCGGTAACCCTGCGAAAGGTCGACGACGTGGTCGTCGGCATGTGCGTAATAAAGAACGACAGCAAGATTTTAACGGTAAGCGAGACCGGGTACGGCAGAAGGAGCGAGGGAGCCGACTACAGGCTCCAGTCGAGGGGCGGCATAGGCCTTATAAATTACAAAACGCTGAAATTCGGGGACGTCGCCGCAATAATGGTTGTCGAGGAAGACGATGATATTATAATGATATCGTCTGACGGGATAATAATAAGAATCCCCGCGGCGGATATAAGCGTTTTCGCCCGCCCGTCGAAAGGCGTCAGGGTGATGAAGGTCACGGAAGGCGAAAAATTGATGACGCTTGCCGGCGTAAAGGAGTTAAGCCCCTTAGATGCAAAACCGGATGAAGACGGAGAAAATGAGAGGGAAGATGAAGAAGATGCCGGAAATAACGGGTCTTCGGAGGAAGAAAATACGGATTCGGAATAAAAGGAGAAATGTTGGATGTCATCAACGGAATACAAAAAATCAAAATTAAGCTCCCGGAGGAGAAAATTAAGAAAATTTAACAATAAAATAAAGATATCAATATATAAAAGCGGCGAAAGATTCATGAAGTTTTTGCGGAATGAGGAAAAATCCAAAGCAAACAGGATAAAACTGGGCGCTTTAATAGCCGCCGCGTTTTTTGCCCTTGCAGCCGTATGCGGCGGGGTTTATCTGATGATTATTCTTTCGGCGGCCAATATAGAATCTTTGGAAGGGATGACCGAGCCGTCGGGGGACTATTTAGACGCCGATGAGGATATCCTGAACGAAATACGGGAAATAAGCGGGGTTTCGGGGCTTAACGACCTTTTAAAAGCCTGGGCGGCAAACGGCGGCGGCCTCATGAAAAAGAAAAGCGTGATAAATGTGCTTCTCGTGGGCATTGACAACGACCCGGGGAGGGGAAGCTCGGCAAACACCGACGTCCTGATGCTCGCTTCGGTGAACAAGGATACGAAAACGATAACGCTGGTGTCGTTTTTGCGGGACACTTATACCTATATAAATTCTTCAAAGGGCGATAAATTCACTAAAATAAACGCCGCATACGCGAGCGGGGGAATGAAGGTTTTGGTGGAAACCCTGCAGAACGACTATAAAATAGCTATAGATAAATACGCGTCGGTAGATTTTAAATCTTTTGAAGGCGCCATAGATATCGTCGGCGGGGTAAATGTAGGCGTTGAGAAAAGAGAGGCGGATTTCATCAATAAAAATTACGGGCTGAACATAAAAGCCGGGGACAACGCGCTGTTGAACGGAAAAGAGGCTTTGCAGTTCTGCCGTATCAGGAAGCTTGACGCGGACGGGGACATAAGCCGCACGCGAAGGCAGAGGATGGTGATATCCGACCTTATAGTAAAAACAAAAAACGCGCCGATATCAAAACTTGACGATATCGCATTGGAAGTTTTAAAATATGTTGTAACGGATATGACAAAACGCGAAATGGTATCTTACGGCACGCAGGCTATAACGGGACAGTGGTTCAATTATCAGATAAAAGAGCTTCAGATGCCGACGGAAGAAACCTGTATGCCCTATAGCGGCAATTCGTGGGTGTGGATAGCGGACATCCCAAAGGCCGCCCAGATACTCCAAACGGAGCTTTACGGCACGACGAACATAAAATTGGCTGAAAACAGGAAAACGGCGATGGATCTAGTACGGGGTAAATGAAAAATTAAGAATGCAGAATGCAGAAATTCGGTCGCGGGATAATTTTGTTTGTTTTATAGTTATGTGTCGCGTAATATAAAATGATATGATTTATAATTTTTGATTTTAGAACTTTTATAATTTGGTCGGGCGGTAAATTTAAAATTAAAATGAAGCTGACCACCCGACATTTATTTCTGTATTCTGCATTAAAAAAGAAAGGGGTTTTATCAT
>WREG01000071.1 GCA_009779455.1 Oscillospiraceae bacterium | reverse complement strand
TATTGCTACAGTCCTTTCAAAAATTTTTAATTTTTACTCTTCAATAGTTGCGAGTATGTCGTTCTGGCGGGCTATCACAAATTCGTCGTTCCCGATTTTGACCTCGGTGCCGGAATATTTGCTCAAAATAACCCTGTCGCCTTCCTCGACCTCCATGATAACGTCCTTGCCGTCAACAATGCCCCCGGGGCCTACGGCTACGACTTCTGCTATCTGCGGCTTTTCCTGCGCCGCGGCGGCCAATATTATACCGCCTTTTGATGTTTCCTCTGCTTCGATAAATTTAAGGACTACCCTGTCCCCAAGCGGTTTCAACGTCATATTAATGACCTTCCTTTCTCTGCGAGGCGAAAGTTTTATCGAATGATAAAACTTTCAAAGTTTAAAATTAAATTTCTAATTTTAAACTTTTTCCTCCTGTATAAAATTTAGATTAGGTTGGCACTCATGACCTTTGAGTGCCAACCTATATTTTAACCATTATTTTCAAAAAATCAAGGGGTTTGTTAAAATTTAACAGAATCTTAACAATTTAAAGATTATCCTCCAGTTTCGCGACGTAGCGCAGAATCTTCCTGGCTATGGACGCGTCTATATTGCCGTCGCCGTTCAGGTCGGCGGCTTTCAGCGCTTCGCCCGTCAGCGTTTCGAGCTTCGCCACGTGGCGCAGTACCGCCCTCGCGTCGGAGGCCGTGATTTCGCCGTCGCCGTCCGCGTCGCCTTTTTTTATGGATTCGGCGACATTTATAATCAATTTGAATTTGTTGTAGCCGTCATCGACAATAAATTCGTTGGCCGCTCCCGCTGCCACAGGCAGTTCATAGGTCCGCACCGCTGACATCGGGGATTCCCCGTTATTTTTGTCATTTAATCTTTCTTCAAGTTCTTCTTGGGGAAAATTCCAATGTTCCGACCAAAGCTTCCCTTCAGTATTTGATATCGGGGGGATTTCTGTTTCATTATTAAAAACTGCTATCGTTTTAATTATACCAGTTTGAATAATTCCTTCTCTACGCACGGATTTAATTGTGACGCGGACCTTGCCGTCATTCAGTTTTGAAATGTCGGGGATATCCATCGTGTATATCAAGAAATCCAATCCGCCTACTCCACAACCTTGCTCTTCATCCCAAACCTTACCCAGTTCATACGCGCAGTGGGCGAGAAACTGCCATTCCCTTGATTTTTCCTTTGCGATTTTATCCGCCGCCTGTTGGAAAGTAAGGCCCGAAAGAACAAATGGGGTTGTGTCTATAATATCACCATTTTCATCAAAATATCTGTTCATGCCCTGATTCTCATCAATGTAACGGAGAAAATCTTCACGGGAATTTGACCTGTCATTATATTGGCTTACAAATTTTGCCCAAACAGCATACAATGATTCTAAATCCGGCGTTAATTGCCCGTCGGGGGAACTGATGTAAGTTTCAGGGTAATAGCCGTGCCCGCTGTAAACTCTAAAAGCCACAACGTGGACAGTCCCGGCCGCCATTGCCAAAGCCGGCAGCATTAAGACAGACAGCAAAACGGAAACGCTTTTTTTGTGATTTTTTTTCATGAATTTTTCCTCCAATAACTTTTATTTTGTGAATGCATCAAAAATATAGCATTATATTAGCGCTTTGTCAAGATGAATCCCAAAAATAAATAGACACTACATAAATTATTACAGTTAAAATAGAAATCGAAGGAGTGACTTCGATGTATGAAAAAAAATTCAGGGAAAAACTAATCGCTTTAATTGTAAGCGCGGGGATAGCCGAATCAAAACTGGGCTATGAACTGGGAAAAAGCAAAAATTACATACGTAACATAACGTCGGGGCTGGCTATGCCGTCCATAAGGGAATTTTTCAATATCTGCGAATATTTCGAGATAACCCCTGCGGATTTTTTCAGCGAAGAGACCGATTACCCGCTTCTTGTAAACAAAATCATCGAAGGCACAAACGGCATGAGCGAGCAGGATTTGATTCTTTTGGTCAGCGTAATCAACCGGTTAAATTTAAAAAATCAGCGCAAATAAAAAAGGGCGGATTTGACATCTCCCTTTTTTGCATTATAATAATTATCTTGGATATTGCGAGCGCCGCCTCACAAAGCGTCCCCTTTAATTACCTTCAGGCGTGAAAATTCTTCCCGCTCTTTTTCCTCCAGCACATTGGAGATGTCCCTTACCGTTTTTTCGAAACGCGGTATAATGATGTTTTTAAGCGAATTGGCGCGCTTGCCCGTCTTTTTTATGCCGTCGGCCAGCCTGTAAATGCAGTTTTCGGTTTCGGCCAGTTTTACGGTCAAATTTTTAACCTGGTCGAATTTTTTAAACGCGTCGTCCAGCATGGAGTTCGTCCTGCTGTAGCCGTAAAGGTTTTCGACGGGCTTGGGCGAATATTCGACTATAGGGATATTGACACCCATTACGCTCCTGAAATCAAGGGATATCCCATCGTCCACCGGAACCGTTTCCGCAAGGTCGTCGCAGATTCCCAAAGTCATATTTGCTATCTGCAAGGCTTTATAAGCTTCGGCGTAGGTGGTGTTTATCACCTCTTGGATCTCTTTCGCGCTGTCTATCAAAGACATTGTTTCGCGGATTAAAATGTTGCGCTTGCGATCCATCAGCTCAAAGCCCTTGCGGGCAAGCTCCAGGGACTTTTTAACGGCTATTAAATTGCCTTTCGTCGGGAAAATCTGATTTGTCATTTTTTATCTTTCCGCTTTTTTATCATAATAAACATCAAGAATGCTGTCGCTGACCCTGTCAAGGTCTTCGCGCGGGAGCATCCTTATTATTTCCCAGCCCATATCAAGGGTTTGCTCGATATTCCGCCTTTCGGACGGAGCCTGGGTTATGAAACGGCCCTCGAAAACCTTGCCGAATTCAATATATCTTTTGTCGGACGGGGAAAGCTCATCCTCGCCGATGACGGAGGCCAGCGAGCGGGCGTCCTGCACTTTTGCGTAGCATGCGAAAAGCTGGTTAGCCAGGGATGTATGGTCGGCGCGGGTGAAGCCTTCGCCTACGCCGTCCTTCATTAGCCTCGAAAGGGATGGCAGAACGCCTACGGGCGGATATACCCCCATGCCGTCAAGGACGCGGTCCAAAACTACCTGCCCCTCCGTAATATATCCCGTTAAATCCGGCACGGGATGGGTTATGTCGTCGTTTGGCATGGTGAGTATGGGGATTTGCGTGACAGAGCCTTTTCTGCCCTTTATCATCCCCGCGCGTTCGTAAAGGGACGCCAAATCAGAGTATAAATATCCGGGGAAGCCTTTGCGGCCCGGGATTTCGTTCTTTGAAGAGCTGAATTCCCGCAGCGCTTCTGCGTAGGCGGTCATATCGGTCATAACGACAAGAATATGCATATCAAGCTCAAATGCCAGATATTCGGCGGCTGTGAGGGCGCATCTCGGGGTTATTATCCTCTCTATTATCGGATCGCTGGAGAGGTTTAAAAACATAACAACCCTCTCCAAAACGCCGGAGGTTTCAAATGTATTCCTGAAATAATCGGCGACATCGTGGTTTACGCCCATTGCCGCGAACACTATAGCGAAAGATTCGCCGCTTTCATCGGCTATTTTCGCGTTGCGGACGATTTGCGCCGCCAGCTCGTTATGTTTCATGCCCGAGCCTGAAAAAATCGGCAGCTTTTGGCCCCTTATCAGCGTCATCAAAGCGTCAACGGACGATATGCCCGTTTCTATGAAGTTCCGGGGGTACTCCCTTGAAACCGGGTTTATGGGGCTTCCGTTTATGTCGCGCCGCGTTACCGGGTATACTTCGCCGAGGCCGTCCGCCGGCCTTCCGACGCCGTCAAACACGCGGCTTAAAATTTCGGGGGACAGAGCAATTTCCATTGGCCTGCCTTTGAAAACGGTGCCGGTATTTACAAGCGAAAGGCCGCGCGTGCCCTCAAAAACCTGCACAACTATATGCTCCCCGTCGATACGGACGACGCGCCCCGTCCTGCGGCTGCCGTCGTCCAAATGGATTTCGGCCATTTCCTCAAAAGAAACGCCGTCCGCGTTGTCAAGCACAACAAGCGAGCCGCTGACGGAGGATAAGCCTATATGTTTAACTGTCATTGAGTAACCATCCTTATTCCCATCTCAAATAAATGGGGAAAGATTTATTTTAATTCATAACGCATAATGCATTTTTTATTTAATAATTGACTTCACAGCTTCATCAACTTTTAAAATATAGCCGTCCAACAAATCAATATTGTCATTATGAACGTCGTATTTCATTTTGGCAAGAGTTTCAAACAAGCCGCTTTCTATCAGTTTCGTTATCGCGACGCCTTTCGCAATCAATTCTTTGCCTCTGTTATAGAGATGAAGTATGTTTTTCATCATTTTATATTGTTTTATAAGCGGGACATAGGTGTCGTCCTTATGATAGGCGTCCTGCTGGAGGAAGCCCAGCCTTGCCGTTTTTGAAATTTCTATAATAAGCTTTTGGTTGTCCGGGAGAATATCCGCCCCGATAAGCTTGACGATTTCATTTAAGGTGTTTTCTTCTCGCAGAACGGCGAACAGTTCGCTTTTCAGCTCCATAAAATCGACAGCCACGTTTTTTTCATAATAGGGGGCGAGGTCGGTATCGTATTCGCTGTAGCTGTTTATCCAATTTATGGCAGGGTAATGCCTTGCGTAAGCCAGGGATTTGTCGAGCGCCCAAAAGCAGCGGGTAAAACGCTTTGTGTTTTGCGTGACGGGTTCCGAAAAATCCGACCCCTGAGGCGAAACGGCGCCGATAACGGTGACGGAGCCTTCTTTCCCGCAAAGGGCTTCGACTATGCCCGCCCTTTCGTAAAATTCAGACAGGCGCGAGGGCAAATACGCGGGGAAACCTTCTTCCGCCGGCATTTCCTCAAGCCGCCCGGATATTTCGCGGAGTGCTTCCGCCCAGCGGGAGGTGGAGTCGGCCATCATCGCCACGGCGTAACCCATGTCGCGGTAATATTCGGCAATGGTTATGCCCGTATAAATAGAAGCTTCGCGGGCGGCGACGGGCATATTTGAGGTGTTCGCAATAAGCACCGTCCTGTCGGTCAGCTTCCGCCCCGTTTTTGGGTCTATAAGCTCCCCGAATTCGTCAAGCACCTGGGTCATTTCGTTTCCGCGCTCCCCGCAGCCCACATATACGATAATATCAGCGTCGCACCATTTCGCAAGCTGATGCTGGGTAACGGTTTTTCCCGTCCCGAAGCCGCCCGGGATGGCCGCCGCGCCCCCTTTTGCTATAGGGAACATGGTGTCGAGCATCCTTTGGCCGGTGAGAAGCGGTATAACGCCGGGAAGCCGTTTTGAGAACGGGCGCGGGCGGCGTATCGGCCAGCGCTGGCACAAGGTTAGCTTATGAACCGTGTTTTTATCATCCGTTATCTCGGCAACGGCGTCATGTATTTTATATTGCCCGTCAGCCTTTGCTTTTGTGACCGTCCCCGAAATGTTGGGGGGGATTATGCAGCGGTGGGTTATGGACGGCGTTTCGGGGCATTCGGCGTAAATTTGCCCGCCGCTTACTTTATCCCCGGTTTTCACCGTCAATGCAACGTCCCAAAGGGCGTCCGCGTCAAGGGCTTCAACGGCGCTGCCCCTGCTTATGAAAGCGCCTGAGATTTTTTCAATCCTTTTAAGCGGGCGCTCAATACCGTCAAAAATATTGCTTATGATCCCCGGGCCGAGGGTCAGCGACAGAGGGCCTCCCGCGGAAATTACGGGCTCCCCCGCGCGGAGCCCCGTAGTCACTTCATAGACCTGAATTACGGTTTGCTCGGAGGTGATTCCGATAACCTCGCCTATAAGCTTTTCATTTCCAACGAAAACCATTTCCTGCATGGAAAAGGAAGCCGTGTCTTTAACGGTAATAACAGGCCCGTTAATCCCGTATATCACATTGTTTGACAAATTTAAATACCTCTTAATATATTGTTAAGCCCGAATTTTCATAAAACCAGGGCAATTGATCCGATAACCGCGTATCTAAGGTGTCGTCGAACAACAGCGGAGGGGCGCTTATCCTCAAGCCTCCCAGCGCTATTTCCGCATCTTCTTCGAATGCACAGGGGATTTTAAAGGTTTTTTCGACGGCATCTTTATATATAAGGTCGTTTTTACGCATATAAACGGTTAAGCTTTGCGTGCCGGGCGGTAATTTTCCCCGCATTTTTTCTGAGGAATCCCGCAAAAACGCTTTATATCCGTCGGAAACGGTAAATTCCGTGATTTTTGTTTTAGCCTTATCAAAAACGCCGGCCATGATTTTATCGCGGCAGGCGAACAGCTCCCTGCGGTTTTCAAGCTCCCGCCCGGAAAGCTCCCGCCCCGTTTCTTCCCGTATTGTCACCGCGCGTCGTTTAATAAGCCGTTCGGTTTCGTCTTTTAATTCCGCTTCGGCCTTTTCCAATTGTTCTTCTACATATTCCCGCGCCTGTTTTTCAATTGACTCGCGCCTCTCATGAACCTCTTTTGTAATGGCGGCGATAAATTTGCTGTATTTTTCCGATTCTATCATTATAAGACCATCCTTTAGATGCTTTGCGGAAGTAATGAATTTTTAAATCTTTACTCCTATAGCCTCGCGTATATATCTTGTTATGGAATCCTCCGCGCGCCCTGACGAATGGCGGTCCGGGATTTCAACGATGAGCGGCCTCATGCGGTTAAGCTTCAGATCATACACAAGCTCGGGGCAAAGCTTAACGAGTTTTTCGGTTATAAGGATTATCCCAACGCCCCCGTCATTTATGGCCGAGCTTAAAGCCGCGCCTACGCCCTCGGCGTCATGGGTAATAATACCCTCTATCCCCGCGAGCCGCATCCCCGTTATCGTATCATGGTTGTCGCTTATCAATAAAAATTTCATAATTAAAGTGTCGGTATTTTCGATAATATCATAACCGAAATGACCACGCCATACAGCGCTATGGTTTCGCCGAGGGCCACAAAGATAAGCGCCTTGCCGAAAGCGGCCGGATCCTCAGACACGGCTCCTATAGCGGCGGGCGCGCCTGACGCGAGGGCTATCCCCCCGCCTATGCCCGCGAGGCCAGTGCATAAGCCGGCGGCAATCAAGCCGAACCCCGCGTTGTTTGAAGCGGCCGCTGCGGCTTCCCCTACGGCTTCTTCCCCTGCGGCGGCGGCGACAAAACTGAAAGCGAAAAACATGGCGAGCATCAACAAGACGGTTTTTAAATTGCGCCCGACGGCCTTCCTCGCGTTGTTTGTTTTCGCCATGTACCGCATGGCTGCTTTATAAGCGGTAAAAACCGCTATGATCGGGAATGAAAGCTGGAAAATTGTTAAAAGCATAAATATTACCTCATTAATTTATATTTTGATTATGTAAATTTAAAGTGATGGGCCGATAAGGCTTGCCGTCGCCCTTGAAAAAGCGGCTGAACATCTCATAGAATTCAAGACGGAGCGACTGCACCCCTACCAGCAGCCCTTCAAGCGCGAGGACAAGCATATTGCCGAAAATCATGATAACCGCCCCGGCTATTCCGCCGCCGAACATCTCCGAAAGCGTGGAGAATACCATCATCATGCCCGCGTGGACAAAGACAAACGCGCCGACGCGGAGAAATGAAACGGTATTTGTTATATAGCTTAAAAATGACTCGAAAACTTCGAAAAAGCTCTGGGTCAAATACTGACCCATCCCGGACATCTTCAACGGCTTTTTCTCAATTATATGGGACAGCGGCTCTTTAAACAGCAAAATGCAGAGGGATATTGCAATGCTGGAAGCAACATAAGGCATGACGGGCTTTATGACCGGCGTGAAAACTGGCGCGAATCCGGGCGCGAACATGGGTACAAAAACGGAAAGAAGCAATGTTATAACCGAAGCGTAAATAATGAGTCCGCAGATGCCGTTTTCGCCGAAAACCGCTTCGCCCGGATGGCCCCTTTTGAAATTCGAATATATACTGATAATAATGGCGATAAACATCAAAGCTACGCCGATTCCTATGCCGGTGAATAAAATCGGCATGATCGCCCCCATTACATGTATGGGCTTTTCGGAAAAGCCCAGCGCTTTGTAAAACCCGTCGAGAACGTGCTCATAGCCAAAAACGCTGCCGAACACAAGCCCGAAAAACGAACCCGATATTCCGCACGGAACAAGTATTTTGCCCAGCGCCATGCCTTTGATTTTATACATTAAATACCCGGCGAGCGACAAAACAAGACCCTGCCCTACGTCAGCGAACATAATTCCGTAAAGCAGCGTATATGTAAGGGCTACAAAAGGGGTCGGGTCGATTTCGCTGTACCCGGGTACGCCGAACATTTCCACATAATACTCAAAAGGCTTGAAAATCTTCAGGTTTTTAAGTTTTACGGGCGGCTTAAGACTGCCCGCGTTTTCGGGGTTTTCAAATTTATACTCAACAGCGTCGAAGTTATCCATATAACGGATGAAAATTTTTTTATCCTTAGCGGGTATCCAGCCGATTAGCATGAAAGTATCGCCGTATCTCGTCCCGTAACGCCGTATTTCAAAGGCGTCGCGGGAACGCTTAAGCTGAGCGTAAAGCGCGACGTATTCATTCATTTCATTTGCCTTGAACTCGTTGACGCTTTTTTCAAGGGCGGCCAGCTCCGACCTCTTTTCGGCCAGCTCCGCCGCCAAACCGTCAACGCGGTTACTGAACTCACGTATGGCTTTAACATAATTATCAGTCACTGAACCGTTGTAGCGTTCTTCCAAGCCGAGCGGATTATCAGTCCTGATATTGCACACAAGATACGGATTATCCGCTTTTGGGTTTTCAGCAAGAATAACGTGCCG
>WREG01000070.1 GCA_009779455.1 Oscillospiraceae bacterium | reverse complement strand
GTTATGCGAGATAAAATTTCGCAGACCGCGAAAGACGACGAAGCCTTACTGTCGCAAGGCAAGGAGGATGACAAAGGTCTGCGGGATTTTAGCCGCATAGACGCGAAACGGGGGTTTTAGAGGTTGCCTTATATAAAATCGAATGAAAAAATGTTGACGTGCGGCGCACTGTTTTTTCAATTCCCGAAAAACAGTCTCACAAACACCCCCGATAAAACAAAACTCGCCAGGTCCCCTGCCAGCGCCGCCGGGATCGTATGGCGGGTTTTTTTCACCTCCGCCGCGCCGTAATATACCGTCACGGCGTAAAATGTGGTTTCCGTGGAGCCGGAAATGACGGACGCCACCCTGCCGGGGAAGGAGTCCGCGCCGTATGCTTTTAATATGTTCTCAAAAACCGTTATCGACCCGCTGCCTGATATGGGGCTGATAAGGCAGAGGGGCAGAACCTCCGGGGGAATCCCGAGCAGCGATGTCAGCGGCCTGAAAAGCCTGCCCAGTATCATAAACGCGCCGGATGCCGAGAGCATCCCCACGCCCAAGGTCAGCGCGATTATGGCCGGGACAAGGTTATATACGGTCTGCAAGCCCCCTTTCGCGCCCTCGATAAAACATTCGAAAACGGGAACCTTTTTAAAAAGCCCGAACCCCACGATTAACGCCGCGATGAACGGCAATATGTAGTCTGATGCGCCTGTTATGTTTACTACCACTCTTTCTCAAATATAGAATTTAGCCCCTCCAAAAACTTTGCATAAAGTGCGCCACGTAGGGGAGGGCCTTGTGCCCTCCCATGATTTCATTAATTTGACGGGAGGTCACAAGACCCTCCCCTACAAAATCGGCGGTCTTTTTAGAGGTATTCAGTTTTGAATTATTTATAAATTTTTTTCTAAAATTTTCGCGGTTACGATACCGACTGCGAGAGAGCAGAAAGAAGAAAGCCACACGGCGGGAAGGATATCCATCGGCTTCGCCGCCCCTGCGGCCTCGCGCAGCACGGCTGCTGTTGTGGGGACTATACGCAGCGCCGCAGTATTCAGCACCACGAACAGCGCCATGTTGTTTGAAGGGGCAAGGCTTCCGTGATTCTCGCCTTTCAGCCTTTTCATCGCCTCCATGCCGAAAGGTGTCGCGGCGTTGCCCAGCCCCAGCAGGTTCGCGGTAATATTCATTGATACGGCGCGCATGGCGGGCGAATCCTTGCTGCTGCCGGGAAAAAGTAGCCGGAGTACAGGGGAGAGCATAAGCCTAACCTTGTCCGTAAGCCCCGATTTTTCGGCAATATTCATAAGGCCGCCCCAGAGGCAAAGCATCCCGAGCAGCTTTAAAAGCAGGGTGACGGCGGCCGCCCCGCTCCCGATTATGCCGGTTGACAGCGCACCCATGTTTTTTGTAAAAACAGCGGAAATAAAGGCGAACATAATTATTCCCGCCCAAATATAATTCATCATATTTTAATAATATTTGAACGTTTGATTAAATATGTATGCTTTTTCAAAAATTTTCAAAAACATCTTGACACATAATGGGATATATGGTACACTCATGTCGTATACCATCGTATTTTCAAAATATTTGGACTACATATAGTATAAATATTAAGAATATAGGTTACAAAAAAATTATGGAGGTAAAAAACATGAAATCAACGGGAATAGTCAGGAAGATCGATGAAGTCGGGCGTATGGTGATTCCAATGGAGCTTCGCCGCACAATGAATCTTACCGAGAAAGATGACGCGCTTGAAATTTTTACGGACGGAGACATGATAGTCCTTAAAAAATACAACCCGTCATGCATTTTCTGTAAAGAAATGGAAGACATAAAAGAGTTTGGCAGCGTAAAAGTTTGCAAAGCCTGCGCTGACATGCTTTACAAATCGTTTAATTAAGCTGGTCTAACGTAAGTTCATAGCTTTTTAAAAATTCGCCGACGAAAATCGACGCTTCGGGGCAGCCGCGGGTTTCAATGAAACCTCTCAGCGACTGCTCCGCTTTCTTGAATTCGCTGTTTCCCGCGCCGCGCTCCTCGACGCATTTTATCAAAGCGGAAAGCTTGTCGGCCGAATGCACCAGTTCCCAAATCTCGCTGTCATTGCCTTCTTTTGTTAAAATAGGGGCGTATTCTTCCCTTATATCCGGCGGCAGCGTCAAAAGCAGTTTTTCCGCCGCCGCTTTTTCGACCGCCTTATAAGCGGCAACGATTTCTTTGTTGAAATATTTGACGGGGGTGGGTATGTCCCCTGTGAGGATTTCGGGCATATCGTGATACAGGCCCAAAAGCGCCGCCCGTTCGCAGTTATAATTTTTTTGCAGGCGTTTATTGCCTATCACCGCGAGGGCGTGGGCTATAGCGGCCACTTCATGGCTGTGCTGGCTTAAATTGTCGTCCCGCGTATTGCGCATGAGCGCCCAGCGGTTTATGTATTTCATCCTTGAAAAAAACGCGAAAAAATGGTTGTGCATATTCTTATCCTTGCTCTTTATTAAATTACTGTTCGCATTTATTATACAAAATAATATATCATCCGTCAAGACGGGCAAATGTGCCCGCCTTGATTTTTTTTGCGCAAAAGCGTTGTTCATAAAATATTTACAATTCTATTTTGGAAACCATGACGCTTTTTCCGTCAAAAAACCCTTATTACAGCCTATTAGTGTAAGGGTTTTTTCTTATGTATGCGAAAAATAGGCTTTTGTAACGGAAAACACTTGCGAAAATAAATAAAAGGAGTGAACCTATTGAGCGCCGGGTTAAAAGAAAAGGAACTGCTTTTTTGCAGGCTTTACAGCGAAACCCTCAACCCCCGGGAAGCGGCGGCGCGGGCGGGGTACCTTATCCGGCCTGAATACAATGCCTTCAAGCTTTTAAACGACCCTAAAATAACCGAAAAGCTTGAAGAGTTAAGCAACAGCGGGAGGGAAGCGGCGGGCGACGCAGCGGCGGGCCTGCGAAGGATAGCCTTCGGCTCCGTTTCGGACGCTGTGACGCTTTTATACGCGGAAAACGCCGATAAAGAGCAGATCGAACAGCTTGATTTGTTTAATGTGGCGGAAATAAAGCGGCCGAAAGGCGGGGGGATGGAAATAAAATTCTTTGACAGGATAAAAGCCCTTGAAAAGCTTATGGCAGTTTCAGACGGCGGCGGGAAGGGCGCGGGGACGTTTATTGAAGCGCTGGAGCGCAGCGCTAAGGCACTGCAGGGGTTAGGGGCTAGGGATTAGGAGTTAGGAATGGAGTTTAAAGAATTTTCTAAAAAGCAACTTAGAGCATTAACATGGTGGTGTCCGGGGAGTTCTGACAATAAAAAGGACGCTGTTATTTGCGACGGGGCTGTACGCAGCGGCAAGACTGTGTGCATGTCGCTGTCCTTTGTACTTTGGGCTATGAGCTGCTTCGGCGGCGCGTCCTTTGCCCTCTGCGGCAAGACCATAACCTCCCTGCGGCGCAACGTTATAATTCCCGTCCTCCCCGTTTTGCGGGATATGGGGTTTTCCTGCGAGGAAAAGCTGTCGCAGAACCTTGTGGTTATAAGTTATAAGGGCGCGGTTAACAGGTTTTATATATTCGGTGGGCGGGACGAATCCTCGGCATCTCTCATACAGGGCATGACGCTGGGCGGCGTGCTTCTTGACGAGGTTGCTCTGATGCCGCGCTCTTTCGTAGAACAGGCGATAGCCCGCTGTTCGGTACAGGGGTCAAAACTTTGGTTCAACTGCAACCCCGAAAACCCGCTCCATTGGTTTCATACGGAATGGATAGAAAAGGCGGCGGAGAAAAACTGCCTGTATCTCCATTTTACCATGAACGACAACCCTTCTCTGTCAAAAACTATAATCGAGCGGTATAAATCCCTTTATTCCGGCGCGTTTTTTGAGCGTTTCGTCGAGGGGAAATGGGTGGCGGCGGAAGGGCTTGTATACCCGTTTTTCAATCAAAAATTGCATACGGCAAAAACAGTCCCGCCATGCGAAAAATATTACATATCCTGCGACTACGGCACGGTCAACCCCGCGTCTTTCGGCCTGTGGGGGCTGTCGGACGGCATATGGTTCCGCGCAAATGAATACTACCACGACTCGAAGCGGGAAAATTGCCAGAAAACGGATGAGGAATATTATAAAGAGCTTGAAAACCTAGCGGAGGACAAAAACATTAAGGCGGTCATTGTTGATCCGTCGGCGGTGAGTTTTATAGAATGCACACGCCGCCACGGCAGGTTTAACGTGATCCCCGCGAAAAACGACGTTACGGACGGCATACGCAGGGTGTCTGACGCCTTAAAAAGCGGGAAGCTTATCATCTGCCGCCCCTGCGCCGACATTATTCGCGAATTCGGCCTTTACCGCTGGGACGACAACGCCAAAAGGGACGCGCCGCGCAAAGAACATGACCACGCCATGGACGATATGAGGTATTTTGTGGCGACGGTATTGTCGAATCAGGAGGACGGCTTTTTTGCGATTGCGGCGGAACGGTAATTTTAGGGGTTAGGGGGTAGGTATTAGGTATTAGGGATTAGTTTTCTTGGATTATAATAATTTTTAAAAATTCTAATCCCTAATCCCTACCCCCTAACCCCTTGAACGAAGGGAGGTGAAATTATGCCAATATTTAAAAAATCGAAAAAAGAATCTGAGGTTGCGGTATCCTCTTCCCCGCAAACCATGAGGAGGTCAACTTCTGTCAGCACACTGCTGGACGCCGAGCCGCTTTCCGAAAACCCGCGGCTTTACACTGCCCTGCGCGAGGCTGTGCCTTTTATAGACGCGGCGATATTCAAGCTCACGCGGCTTATAGGCGGCTTTCAGATCGAATGCGGCGATAAAAACGCCGAAAACGCCCTTAACGGCTTTTTAACGGGTCTCAACGCGGGTGGGAATGCCGTCGGTATCACTTCGTTTATATCCTCATATTTCGACAGGCTTCTTACCTTCGGCACCGCTGTGGGGGAGATCGTGCCGTCGGCGGACTGCCGCTCGTTTTCGCTCTACTGCGCCGATATTTCCGGCGTGTTTTTGAAAAGGAACGATAAAAACCCGCTTGAAGTTCAGATTTTAAGGAATGATTTTGGGAAAGCCGTCCCCGTGCGGAATCCGGAGCGGATTTTGCTGTCCGTGTTGAACCCGGAAAGCGACAATCTTTACGGGCGGTCGCTTTTGAAGGGGTTGCCATTCGTAAGCTCAGTCCTTTTAAAGATTTACGACGCTATAGGGACTAACTGGGATAGATTGGGCAACGTCCGCTTTGCTGTAACCTACAAACCCCAGAACGACGCCCTTGACCGAAGCTACGCCAAGGACAGGGCCATGCAGATAGCAAAGGAGTGGGGCGACGCCATGCGGAAGACGGACGGCACGGTGCGGGACTTTATCGCCGTTGGCGACGTCGAGATCAAGGTGATCGGCGCGGACAACAATATGCCCGACAGCAGCGTCCCCGTAAGGCAGATGCTGGAGCAGATAATCGCAAAAACCGGCCTGCCGCCGTTCCTTCTCGGTGTGAACTGGTCAACCACGGAACGCATGTCCTCCCAGCAGTCCGACCTGATGACGAGCGAACTGCAATATTACCGCTCCATTTTAACCCCCGTTATACTGAAAATCGCACAAACATATCTGAGGATGAACGGTTTTTCCACAGGCTGCGAAATAATTTGGGACGAAATCACGCTTCAAGATACCGTAGAGGAAGCGCGCGCGGCCCTTTTTCGAGCGCAAGCGTCTAAAGTTGAGAATTGAGAGTTGAAAGTTGAGAGATGAGAGATTTAAAATTCTTGGCAGCAATTATGAATCATGAATTATGCATTATGAATTAAAAAAGGAAGGAGGATAATATTGGACATCAAAAAAAGCAGAACAGCCGTTCCCGCGGGGGAAACGCCCGACGGCAACGATATAGCTGAAATCAACAAATATACGCAAAAAACGCTTTCCCCGAGCGAGGTTTATACTTTTTCCGTGACACTGTGCGACAACGACGTTGACAGGGATTTCGAGCGGTTCACCGTTTCGGCCATTCACAAATTCGCGGAAATGTTTAAAGGCGTGACAGGCCTGTTCGACCATTCCATGTCGGCCAAAGACCAGACGGCGCGGATATATAAAACCGCCGTCGAAACCGACCCGTCAAGGCAAAACGCGGCGGGCGAAACCTATACCCGCTTAAAAGCGTGGTGCTATATGCTGAGGTTGCCCAAATACGACGAGCTGATAGGGGAAATCGAAGGCGGCATTAAAAAAGAGGCGAGCATAGGGTGCAGTGTAGGCAAAGTCATATGCTCGTTATGCGGCGCAAACCTTAAACAAAAAGGCTGCGGGCATATCAAAGGGAAAAAATACGATGGCGTCATCTGCCACAGCGTTTTATCTGAACCGACGGACGCTTACGAATGGTCGTTCGTGGCCGTCCCCGCGCAAAAAAACGCAGGAGTAACGAAAGCAAGTTTCGTAAGCAAAAATTATAATACGCAAAAAGGAGGAATGAAAAATATGGACGATATCTTAAAGCTTTTTAAAAGTGCCGACAGCGAAGTCACGCTGAAAAAAACGGAAATTTCGGCGCTTGCGGAATATATCGAAAAATTAACCGTTTTATCGAAAGACGGGGAAGCCTATAAATCCGCGCTTGTATCGGAGGTGACGGGGCTGGCCGCGTCAGTTCTGCCGAAGCTTGACGCAGAAGCTTTTAAGGCCCTGTGCGAAACCCTGCAGGCGGAAACGCTTAAAAACTTTAAAGCCGCTTTTTCGGAAAAAACTGACTGCCTGCCGCAGCTGAATATAGGCGGCCTAGACGAATCGGCAGACAACAACAATTTCAACCAATTTAAAATATAAAGGAGAATAAAAAATGGCAAATTACGACAATATAAGGCTTGAAAAAGGGCTTTATACGACAACAAAAGGCTTTACGAACACGCTGGAGGGACTTGACGGCTCCGAAAATTACAAGGGCACGGCTTTAGAGGGCCTGGACGCCTACCAAAGGCAGCTGAAACGCTTCAACATCAAGGTCACGGGCGCGGACAGCGATTTTGTGGAAAAATTCTTCCAGACCTCCGACAGCGCGGTGCTTTTCCCCGAATACGTGTCCCGCGCGGTGCAGAAGGGGCTTATGGAAGCCAACGTCCTGCCCCGCATAATCGCCACGAAAACCACTATAAACGGGCTGGACTACCGTCCGATAGCCTCCGTGCCGTCAGAGGCGGATATGGAGCTTCAGGATGTGGACGAAGGCGATCTGATACCGGAAACGGAGGTAAAAACGCAGGAAAACCTTGTAAACCTGCAAAAAAGAGGGCGTATGCTCGTGGCTTCATATGAGGCCGTGCGCTTCCAGCGGCTGGACCTTTTCAGCGTTACGCTCAAACAGATAGGCGCCTACATAGCGCGGGCGCAGCTGAAGGACGCCGTGGACGTGCTTATCGGCGGCGACGGCAACGGCAACGAGGCAGATATTTTCACGGTAAGCGGCACGAACCCGGTGTCCTACGACAACCTCATAAACTTCTGGAACCTGTTTTCGCCCTATGAGCTTAATACCATAATAGCATCGCCCGATATGATGGTCAAGCTCCTGAAACTTCAGGAATTCAAGGACGCGGCGGCGGGGCTTAACTTCCAAGGCTCAGGCAAGATGATAACGCCCCTCGGAGCGGACTTCATCAAATCCGGCAACGTCCCCGAGGGTACGCTGATAGGGCTTGACAAATCCTGCGCCCTTGAGATGGTTGAGGCGGGAGATGTTTCGACAGAATACGACAAGCTTATCGACCGCCAGCTCGAACGGGCCGCAATAACGACAATAGCGGGCTTCGCGAAGATATTCAAGGACGCGTCAAGGGTTATGGAGATTGATGTTTAAACATCAATTTCCAAGGGGTTAGGGATTAGGATTTAGGGATTAGAAACAAAAAACTAATCCCTAACCTCTCTCCTTTATTCCCTGAAAAACATGGAAAGGAATGATTTCTTGATTAACGTATATTCCGTATTGGAAAAAATAAGGCAGATGTTCTCGTTTGACAACGGGCAGTCCGCGAATATCATGCCGCTCTGCCAATCCGCCGCCGCTGAGGTTGGCAATGCCATGAAAACCGGGGCCGACCCTTCGGATATACGGCTTATAATGCTCGCGGCGGCCATTGCCTATTGCCGTTACCTTGTTTTCGCCAGCGTCGGCGAAGGCTCCACGACAAATTACCGCGCGGGCGACGTAACCGTGACAAAGCAATACTCCGAAAAACTGAAAGCGTCGGAAAAAATCCGGCAGGACGCGTATTTGGCGGCAAGGCCGCTGCTGAATGACGAAAATTTTGTTTTCAGCAGCGTGTAATTTAAATTGTGCATATCGTCTCGTTCGCGAGACGTTGCGCATTGCAAAAAAGTGAGGAATATTCATGACACACATCAACACGGACGACATTTTCAAAAACCTGGGAAACGATATGCGCCTTATACGGAACGGCTCGAAAACCCCGGTGTTCAAGGGCGTTTTGCAGCCCCTGCGGTATAAAAACAAGATGTACCTTGAAGGCACGCCCACGCCGATAGGCCTGAACGAGGAGAATTACTACCTTTACATAGGTCCCGGCAAATATGACATAAGCGCGGGGTTCAAAGACGCGACGCTGGTCTGCGGCGGCATAAGATACGGCTTCGACCGCTGCGAAAGGTTCAAAACGGCGGGGAAGACGGCGTATATCTGGGGGATTGCTAAAACAGTTAATTGACAATTGTAAATTAAAGAAAGGATGGAATAACATATGGCATTCATTGACAGCCTGCCTTCCGGCCTTGCCGAATGGCTCGGGGGGCAGAATGAACTCGGCGACATTGATTTTACCGTGGATTTCCCGGCGAACATAAAAAAAACGCCACTGCGATACCCTGTCGTGGCGGTGGGCCTGAAAAAATGCACGGTCACGCCGCCCGTTGACGTGAACGGCCAGCCGGTGAACAATATCCACAAGGAAGCG
>WREG01000069.1 GCA_009779455.1 Oscillospiraceae bacterium | reverse complement strand
CTTCAAATACGAACAAGAACCGAACAATCCGCAAAGCCCCGAGCCTGACGACGAGATGCCCGTACCCATCGACCGCCGTAAAAAGGACTGGTCGGCGTGGGTGCAGAACCCCTACACCGACGGCTATGAAAAGAACGACGAAGTGGACGAAACATGGGAATTCAACGGCCACGACTACCTTTTCGGCTATTGGCTTGGCAGGATGTACGGATACATAGGAGAAGATGAGTAAGCAATATCTTAACAAGTGCGAAGCATAAAATACAAACATAAAGGGATGCCGGGCGGCATCCCTTAAAATGAACCGAATGAACCTAAAGTTCCATTCTAATTCCGGCGTCTCATTATCGGGACGTTATTCCCTGTAAGTACCCCAAGCTTTTCGCCGCCACTATCGTAGCGTCGGTCAAATCAAGGTCGGGGCCTATTACCTCAAGGCAAACGGGGCCGCCATAACCTTTTTTATGCAGCACGTCCATATACGCCTTTAAATTTATGTCGCCGGCACCGCATATCTGCTCGAAGGGATGCCCGGGGCCGCCGCCTAAAATTTGGTCGCCGTCCTCGTCCTTTACGCATACGCAGTCGCGGATATGCACGTGCTTCATGTACTGCACAACGCTGTCTATGGCGTTTTCGGGGGCCTCGCCCGCTCTGTATATATGGCTCGGATCCATATCTATGCCGAAATACGGGTTACCCTTCAAGGCTTCGGCCAATTTTATGGTCGTGGGCGTGTCGAAAACGGAGCAGCCCACATGGGCCTTGCAGCACAGGGTCACGCCGTAGGAACGAGCCATTTCCGCTATCTTGCCAACGGTTTCGATGGATTCTTTAAGGCTGTCCTCGTCGCCCATCTTGCCGCCGGGGCCGATGTTGACAATGGGAATACCAACCTCCGCGGAAACCGCGAAAATTTTCTTTAATCTTTCAATGTCATGGGTAGCGGCCTCGCAGGAAAGCATTTTCATCCCGTATTTTTCCATTACGGCCTTGACATAAGCGGCCTCCGCCTTGTTATCGGGGTTCAAATGGTCGCACATGCCCTCAATGGCGGAAATTTCAATCCCGTCATAGCCGATTTTTTTAAGCGTCGCGACAGCCGTGTCAAGGCTGTATTTTTTAAACAGTACCGTGTTGCATCCGTATTCGATCATTATGTTATTTCTCCGTTCTTTTTGATATTATATTTATATTTGTTTTTAATCACTAAGCTTTAACAAAAGGTTGTCAAACCGCTCGCGCCATTCCTTATGAGTTTTCCATTTTACATCTTGACCGTCCCCGGAAAAGCGGGGGACGATATGAAAATGGATATGAAAAACATCTTGCTGTGCTTCCGCGCCTGAACTGTTGATAATTTGCACGTTTTTCAAGCCCAACTTTTCGCTATATAGATTTATTACCTTTTTAATGGTTCTCATAATAAAAAGCGCTTCGTCTTCCGGGATATCAAAAATATTTTCGTAATGATTTTTCGGAATAACCAATGTATGATATTCATTTACCGGGTTAATGTCAAGAAAAGCATATGTATGCTCATCTTCATAAACCTTCCATGAATGAGCTTCCTTTCGGTACACTTTACAAAAAATACAATCTTCCATAATTTTTATTTATCCATATTTTAATTTTTTATTAAAGCCTGTTCTAAATTTTAGCATCATCATGGGCGGGCGTGGAAACCCGCCCCTACGGCTTCTGAATCCTGCATCCTAAATCCTGTATCCTGTTAATACGCATTACCCCAATAAATCATACTTTCCGCCGGCTTTCCGCAGCATACGCATGCATCCGACAGCTTTTCCTGCTCAAAGGGTATGCAGCGCGAACTCACGCCCGTGTCCTCTTTTATTTTATCCTCGCATTCTTTCTCGCCGCACCACATGGCTTTGATAAAGCCGTCGCCGTTTTCTTTGAGAACGGCTTTTATTTCGTCCGCGTTTTTGCACGCGTATGTCCTGCCCGTCATATTTTTATGCGCTTTTTCATAGAGGGCGTTCCCGAAATCTTCAAGAAGCTTTTCTATCGTTTCCCCGATGTTATCAAGAGAGGCGAAAACCTTTTCCCTGTTGTCGCGCCGCACGAGGACGCACTGGTTGCCCTCGATGTCCCGGGGGCCTATTTCAAGCCGCAGGGGTACGCCCTTCATCTCATATTCCGCATACTTCCAGCCCGGCGAGTTGTCGGAGCCGTCAAGCTTTGCGCGGAATTTTTCCGCAAGCTTTATGCGTAATTCTTCCGCTTTTTCCAAGACCCCCTGTTTATGCTGTGCCACGGGTATGATAACAACCTGTATCGGTGCGATTTTAGGCGGCAGGACAAGGCCGTTGTTGTCGCCGTGGGACATTATAATGCCGCCGATAAGCCGCGTGGAAACGCCCCATGAGGACTGGTGGACGTGGCGGATATTGTTTTCCTTGTCCGTATAGGTTATATCGAAAGCCTTTGCGAAGCCGTCCCCAAAATAGTGGGAAGTCCCGGCCTGGAGGGCTTTCCCGTCGTGCATAAGCGCCTCTATCGCATAGGTCGCTTTCGCGCCGGCGAATTTGTCGCTTTCGGTCTTTTGCCCTTTGATTACGGGCATATTAAGGACGTTTTCGCAGAACTCGGCGTAGACGTTCAGCATTTTTATGGTCTCTTCCTCGGCTTCCTCAGCCGTAGCGTGGGCCGTATGCCCCTCCTGCCATAAAAACTCCCGTGAACGCAGGAACGGCCTTGTGGTTTTTTCCCAGCGGACGACGCTGCACCACTGGTTGTAAAGCTTCGGCAGGTCGCGGTAGGACTGGACGATATTCGCGTAATGCTCGCAGAACAGCGTCTCGGAGGTCGGGCGCACGCAAAGCCTCTCCTGAAGCGGCTCGCTGCCGCCGTGGGTGACCCAGGCGACCTCGGGCGCGAAGCCGTTGACGTGATCCTTCTCTTTTTGAAGAAGGGATTCGGGTATAAACATCGGCATATAGATATTTTCATGCCCTGTCGCCTTGAAACGGCTGTTAAGCTCTGCCTGCATCAATTCCCATATAGCGTAGCCGTAAGGCCTGATTATCATGCAGCCCTTCACGCTTGAATAACCCACCAGATCGGCTTTTTTGACGATATCGGTATACCATTTGGCAAAATCCACTTCCATGGAAGTAATTTCTTCCACCATTTTCTTTGTATCCATTTTCATGACTATCCTTTCCATCGTCTCGCAAGCGAGACGTTTGCGAGGCGGAAGTTATGTCCGTTTTCCGCAGGAAATTCGCGCTATTGTTTTTGCGCGAAAGGACAAAACTTCCGGTTTGAAAAATTTATTTTTCAAACTTAAACCCCTTCAATAAATTTGACGACGTCCCCAACCGTTTTGAAGCTTTCAAGCTCCTCGTCGGGAACCTCAATCTCGAACTCGTCCTCAAGAGCCATCACAAGGTCAACAAGGTCGAGGCTGTCCGCGCCCAGATCCTCCATGTCGGACTCCATCGCCACATTATCCTCTTCAAGCTCCAGCTGGTCGCAGATTATCGCCCTTATTTTTTCAAAAACCATGATATATACCTCTTTCTTTTTTAATATATTAGATTTTTTATTATTTAAAACATATATAAAAGATATTATGTGTTTTATGCCGCTTTGTCAATAGTTTAAAAAAATTTTTCCAATATTTTTTCAAAAACTTTTAAAATTTACTTTTTATAATTAATTTATTTACATAAAACGGATTGCGGTTTTTTTATAAGATGGTATAATGGCATTATAAAAATTCTCTTATAGGGAGGAAAGGATGGTCATCAATATGAGGATCGGAATTAAAAATAAAATTTTAATATGTTTATTGTCTGTTTTGACGCTGACGGCGGCTCTGAATTTCAGTTACGCGTCGGCCGCGCCCGCAGGCGCGCCGAAAGTGACCGTTGCGGCAAAGGAAGAAGGCGGTTATCTTACCGCGGTTATAGGCATAGAAAGCAACGGGGCGGACAACATAAGCTTTATCCTTGACTTTAACAAAAATAAATTAGAGGCAAAGGCTCTTTTAAATTTAAGATCCGGGGAATTTGAGAGGATCAGCGGAAACGAGGTTGTTTATAACGACGATTTAAATCTGAGAATGTATATGGAAATATATTTTGCCGCCATTATCTTTAAAGTCAGCGAAAAAGACAGTTTTAAAAATTACGGCTTAAATTTTAAAAACCTGGACGTCGAAACGGAAGCCGGGAAATTTAAAAAAGGCGATATAAATATTAAGATTACCGATGACAAAAATACGTTTGACGGTTTAAAAACGAATTTTAAGATCAGCAATGATTTTGTCGTCAGAGGAAACGCTCTTGTTTATTATATGGGTTATTCTCCGGAAGCAAAGATACCCGCGAGCCTAAAATTAACGGAGATAGGGGAAGGCGCGTTCAAAGATAACGACGCTTTGAAATCGATAGAGATACCCGAAGGCATAACAATAATATCCGAAAGCGCCTTTGAGCATTGCCAATACCTCAGCGAGTTCAGAAACGGGCTGCCGCGCAGCCTTGCGGAAATCGGCGACAACGCGTTCGCTTATTGCGAAAACCTGGCATGGATAGATATATCCGGCAAGGTCACGAAAATAGGGGCGGGGGCGTTTAAATCCTGCTCAGACCTTGATGAAATAACGTTTTCCGATAAATATGAAAAGATAGGCAGGGACGCGTTCGCGGATACGCTCTGGTATAAAATACAATCTGACGGCGTTGTATGCGCGGGGAATATGGTTTACGGTTACAAGGGCTCTATGGGGTTATACACTAAATTGGAACTGCCTTCCGCGGATTCCGGCATAAAAATAACGGGGATCGCGGACGGCGCGTTCGCGGAATGCTCAAACCTTGTAGATATCGTTATGCCAGGCGGATATACGCGCATAGGCAAAGAAGCGTTTCTGAATTGCAGAAACATGACGGGCGTTTTAATCCCTTCAACCATTAAAAAAGAAAATATTGCCCCTGACGCGTTTGACGGATGCCCGAATGTGACGATAAGAGGCCTGAAGGGAAGCGGCGGGGAAAAGTTCGCGGCCGCAAACGGCTTAAAATTTAAAATAACCTGCGAAAAAGAACATCAATACGGGGATTGGATAACGGGGGGCGAGCCTAAATGCATATGGCCTGGCGTAAAAGACAGAACCTGTTCATATTGCGGTTATATAGAGACGAAGGCCATAGAGCCCCTGGGGCACGACTGGAGTCCTGAATACACGATAGACAGGAAGGCCACGGCAAGATGGGACGCCAGCATGTCGCGCCACTGCTAAAGGTGCATCGCCAGAACCGACGTAACGCCGGTCCCCTTTAAAACAGACGGCCCCGGCAATCCGGATAAAAAAGAACTGTATATTAAAGATATACAGCCGAAAACGACAAAAGCGGAGTTCATGGGAATTATTGATGAAAAATACAAAAGTTACGCTGAAAATATAAAAATATTCGCCGCAAACGGCAATGAAGTCACAAACAATGATACAATTATGTGTACGGGCATGACCGTATTGCTTATGGACGGAGGGCAGATAAAGGAATCCGCCACGGTCGCCGTAAAAGGCGACGTTACGGGCGAGGGAATTGCTTCAGTCGCTGACGCGAGAATGATTTTAAGGTATGCGGCGGGGCTTGACAAATTTTCAGACATCCAGCTTTTGGCCGGCGACCTGACGGGCGCGGGTTCAGTCGGCGCAGCGGAGGCAAGGACGGTTCTGAGGTATAACGCCAAACTGGCGGACAGATTATGATATTGACCGCCTCTTTATATGGCCGTATAATATACCCTGCGGCCCTTCGCGGACGCTTCTTTTGACAAAACAAAAAATTTTTTTCGGAGGGATTATCATGTGTAAAAAAAGGAGAAAGCTTTTATCAATTATTCTAACAGGTGCGGCATTTTTTGCCTTTTTCCTGTTCGGGGCGCTGAGCGCGTCGGCCGTCCCCGAAACCGCGACAAATACAAACGGGGGGCTGACCGCGTCGCTGACTACGGACAAGGAAGGTTACCAAACAGGCGAAAAAGGGGAAATCATTTATTCCGTTAAAAACGAGAACGATTTTACCCTTTATAACGTCAGGGCGGAGCTTTCGCTTCCGGACGGGTTCATGCTGATGTCCGGCCAAAACATGATTGTGTTTGAAACGCTGAAAGCGGGGGAGCAGAAGGATATTACCCTTGAAGCCATTGCGGGCCGCAATAACGGCAACAACCAAAACCCAAAAACAGGCGACAGCGCGCCTGTGGGCTTATGCCTGACGCTTTTGCTTCTGTCTGCCGCAGGGGTGGCTTTTACGCTTGTATTGTGCGGGAAGGACGGAAGGAAATACGTTAAGGCGTTTTCAATATTGCTTTGCCTTGCCGTCGCGCTGCCGATTGCCGCGCCGTCCTTCACAGCGTCCGCCGCGGTCGATTACCGCACCGTTAACGTCAGCAAAAATGTCTCGGTGGGCGGTTCGGATTCTTTCATTTATTTATATGCTGCGGACAACGAGCCCGGAGCTGAAGTTACGGTTACGACTGCGGCCGACAAAGACAGGGAGTTTTTAACCGTCACAATCAATTTGAACAGCAAAAAAATCGAAAAGGCGGAGTTTGAAATTTTATATGATAAAGAAAATTTGGAATATATCTCGCAATATGCCGCTTCTTATAAGGGCTGCACGGTAAAAAGCGGGGCCAAAGGCGCCGACGGTTATTCTTATTCCGGAATTTTCGCTAACCTTTCCGACATAAAAGGCGATTTGGTGAAATTAACATTTAAAATAAAGAATTATTCTATTTATGATTATTATGATGTCCGGCTGAATAAATTTGAAGTAAACGGCAAGGATTATTACGGCAAAACCGAATTTTATTACGATGATAATTTTGAATCGCGCAATTTTAAAACATACGGGGACTTTGTGGTATGGAAATCCCTTCTTGTCATCTATACCGGCAAGGATGAAAATGTTGTTGTCCCGGCTGACTTGGGCATAACCAAAATCGCCGACAGCGCGTTCGCGCACAACGCGGCGATTAAAACCGTCGTCATACCGGAAGGCGTCGTTTCAATTGACAGCCGCGCGTTCGCCAATTGCTATAACCTTACAAGCGTGACAATACCGAAAAGCGTGATCGGCATAAGCTCTTACGCTATACCCTGGAATGAAGGCCTTACAATATTCGGATACTCAGGAAGCAGCGCGGAGGCATACTGCAAAGAAAGCAATGTTGTTAATAAAGAAACGGGAGAAGAACATCAAATACTGTCATTTTCAGAATATAATGACGATTTTAAGTTTGACAGGGAAAACGGTTTTATTACGGGATTGCCGGCGGGCGACAAGGTCGAAAGCTTATTAAACCGCACAAGCGGGGAAATAAAGATTTTTAAAGGTGGCAGGGAAGTCTCGGATAAAAATTCCGTTTTGTTTACGGGAATGGTTGTTAAGACCGCGGACGGGGCTTCGCTCTCCGTCGTAATTAAGGGCGACATTTCCGGCAACGGCGACCCCTGTGCAAACGACGCCAGGCTGATACTGCGCCATGTCGCGAAACTGGACGCGCTCGAAGGGGCGTTCTATGAGGCCGCGAGGATAACGGGCGAAGAAGAACCCGGCGCGGCGGATGCCCGAATGGTGCTGAGGTACGTGGCAAAGCTTCAGGGAACCCTTTGATCGGGGCTTAGGAATAGAAGTAAAAGGAGCAAATATAATCATGGCAGGCGGCGGCGCAAAAAAGCTGAAAAAGCGTATTGTTATAATTGTTATAGCGATGTTTTCACTGCCGCTGTTTGTTATGTACGGGCCTTTTGACCAGTTCCGCGTTTTATGGATAAACACCGCTATGACTACCGCGAACCACAAATATCTGGCTACGGCCCTGTTTACGGGCAAATACATAGAGAAAGTCATGGAACAAAGCAGGGTAAGGACGGACGAAAGAACATCTGACGGCAAAATCAACATTGTTTCCGATGACAGGGTCGGTTTTACCGAGGTAAAAGGCAGCTATTATAAAGGCTATATAATAAAAATAGCAGACCCTTCAAGGGTCGGTCTTGTCTGCGCGGCTGAGTCGGGCGGCGAAATTTTAGAGGACATAATATCTTCAAAAGGCGCGTCGGGAGGCATAAACGCGGGCGGGTACTCGGATGAAAAAGCAAGGGGCGTCCCCTGCGGCGTCGTGATTTTCGAAGGAAATACGGTAAACGCCTGCAAAGGCAAGCGGCATATGCTGGGCGGCATGGATGAAAGCGGAAAATTTATCGTCGGAACCTTTGATGACGCCGAAATCGCGGAAAAAAACTTCAAATGGGCGCTGGAATTCGGGCCTATACTCATTGTAAATGGCAAAAAAACGGATATTACGAATTTTTCGGGGGGCTTGGCCCCAAGGACGGCAATCGGGCAGACGGGGGCGGGCGAAATCCTGCTGCTTGTGGTTGACGGCAGGCAAAAATCAAGCATAGGCGCGACATACGCCGACATTCAGAAAATTTTGCATTCAAACGGCGCGGAAAACGCGATAGCCCTTGACGGCGGCTCGTCCGCCTCAATTGTGTATGAAAATATTTTAATGAACAGCCCCAGCGACGGAGACAGCGAGCGGCGGCTGCCGAACGCTATTATATTTAAGTAAAGGATGATCATTTAAATGAAAACAGAACTTCACGACTATGATATCTGCCCGCTTGTATTTGAAAAAGGGCAGGAAATCGTGATTACAATAAACCCCCGGGGCGCGCACGCCGCTTTTAGCACGTCCCGCGAATACCGCGTTATGGTTTGCGGTTTTGAGGACGGCGCGCCGGGGAATTACCCAAAACGCAGCACATTCAAGGATTATGAAGTAAAAATATGCGATGACGGCTGTATCCGCTTCAAACATTTTTTCAAAACGGAGCAGCAGTATTATATCCGCGTCTTTGACGACACGGAAACAAGCAAAGAGCTGTGCGAGCTTGAGGTTTACGCGGTCGCTGATGATTTAACCGGGCGCTACCCGTATCTCGGCGACCTGCATATACACACCAGCCGCTCCGACGGCAAACAGTCCCCCGCCGTTG
>WREG01000068.1 GCA_009779455.1 Oscillospiraceae bacterium | reverse complement strand
GTTTTCAATCCCGAAAAACTGAAATCCAAGGGGCTGCCGTCCACGCTCGGCAATGGGAACCTGAATTTTTCGCTGTCGCCGCCCACAGAAGCCCTGTCGAGGTTCGCCCCGCCCGGGTAGGGGTAGCCCATTGCGCGGGCCGCTTTGTCCATAGCCTCGCCCGCGGCGTCGTCGCGTGTGCGTCCCAGCGTTTCAAATCGCGTAAAGGTGTTGACCATTACAAGATGGCTGTGGCCGCCGGATACGACAAGGCTGAGGAAAGGCGGCTCCAAGTCCCCGAAAGCAAGGTAATTGGCGGCTATATGTGCCCTCAAATGATGCACGGGGACGAGCGGGATGCCTGTAGCAAGTGAAAGCCCTTTACAGTAGTTGACCCCCACCAGCAGCGCGCCGATAAGCCCCGGCGCGTATGTGACGGCGATAGCGTCTATATTTTTAAACGCCAGCCCCGCGTCCCCAATCGCTTTCGCGGCGACGCCGCATATGGCTTCGGTATGCCGCCGAGACGCTATCTCAGGCACAACGCCGCCGTATATAATATGCTCGGGAATTTGCGACGCTATGGCCGAAGAAACCACGGCCCTGCCGTTTTCAACCACGGCGGCGGCGGTCTCGTCACAGGAGGTTTCAATTGCAAGAACCTTCATTCTCAATTCTCAACTCTCAATTGCAATGTCACAGCAGGATTTAACCTTCATCTCTTTAAAATACCGCTCTTCCATTGGTATCCATTTTTCTTTAAAGGCTTTAAACGCTTCTTCGCCGCTCCTTTTTATTATCCGTTCCCGCTGTTTTTCCTTGGAAATATCCGCAAAAACTTTTATGTCGTACAAAAAACGGAAATCCTCCCGCAGGGAATAAGAGCCTTCAATAATTACAAGCGGCTGCGGGGATATCCGCCTGCATCCGTTGTAACCCATGCTTTTGCAGTCGAAAACACGGTAAGAAAAAGGCTCCCCGCGAAGGACGCCGTCAATGACCTCCCCGCGGAAGCGCTCGTAATGGACGTTCCCGCCGGGTTCGGCAAGGCGCCCGGGCGTGCGAAGCTCCGGCGGCAGGAAAAAATCGTCCATATGTATAATTCCGGCATTATAAAGGGACGCAAGGTGTCCCGCGAGGGTGGTCTTGCCCGCGCCGCAGCGACCGTCAATGCCGATTACCACAGGTTTTCCCGCGGCGCGTGAGCCGCAGCGACCGTCAATGCCGATTGCAGCGGCAGGTTTCGCTTCGATAATACAATTGATTTTATTTATCAGATCATTTATAT
Organism: Oscillospiraceae bacterium; assembly: GCA_009779455.1. Classification (GTDB taxonomy): domain Bacteria; phylum Bacillota; class Clostridia; order Oscillospirales; family Acutalibacteraceae; genus WREG01. The sequence continues at coordinate 7,925 of WREG01000068.1, read as the reverse complement.
CATTCATTGAGCCTTAAACCCAGATTTTTTTATGACTGTCTCTAACGCGACAACCAAAAACGGTATAATCGCCAATTGTATGATTATGCCCGGCAGGGCGGTCCCGAACGCGCCTGCAATAAACGCCGTCAATGTAAACGCATCCTTGAACCCCGCGAAAACATTCGCCGCGAAATACATGGCGACGCCCCACACCGCTCGGCCGATAAGCATTGACGCCGGCAGGCTTATGTATATGTTATACGGCTTCTTGATTTTTATAAGCTTATACAAAAGCCCGCAGAAAAAGCCGTAAGCCGCAAGCTCAAACGCCATAACGGGAGCCATCGGCGGCACCATGGGCGGCCCCTGGAAAAGAAGCGAGCGCAAAAGCGGGGCTATGAAACCCACTGCCAGCCCGTAAGGCGCGCCGCAGACAAAACCGCACAGCAAAACGGGGATGTGCATAAGCAGAAGAATCGACCCCAATTGGGGCGCGTTTACCGTGATAAACGGCAGGACTATGCAGAGGGCCAAAAACAGGCCCGATAATACCGTTTTCAGTATAATTTGTTTTTGATTTTTCATTTTTTATATTCTTTCCTTATCTTGCGGTTGATTATTTTAGTTTTTATCTTACCCCTTCAGTCGTCGTCGCAGTTCACGTCGATTTCCTCGCGGGGCATCACATGGCGGCAGCTCACATTGTCAACCTTAGTGGAAGGCGCGGCCCAAAGCGCGGCGTTTCTCAAAACGGTCTGCACGTCGGGATGATGGTATGTGGGCAGCGTCTCGTGGCCGGGGCGGAAATAGAATATCCTGCCGTAGCCGCGCTTGAAGCAGCAGCCGCTCCTGAAAACGTCGCCGCCCTTGAACCAGCTGATAAACACAAGCTCGTCAGGCTCAGGGATATCGAAAAACTCGCCGTAGGTCTCCTCGTGCTCGAGGTCGATGCACTCGCCCAGGCCCTTCGCGATGGGATGCCCGGGGCTGACCACCCAGAGCCGCTCGTTTTCGCCCATTTCGCGCCAGCTCAAACTGCCCGTCGTGCCCATAAGCTTCTTGAAAATCTTTGAATCGTGGCCGGAGTGGAGGAAAATAAGCCCCATGCCCCGTATGCAGGCGTCATAAACCCGCTGCACGATCTCGTCGGCAACCTGCCCGTGGGCCGTATGACCCCACCAGAGCATTACGTCGGTATTGTCCACAACCTCCTGCGTAAGCCCGTGCTCGGGCATGTCTAGTGTCGCTATTTTGACCTCAGTGTCAGGCAATTCAGATAAAAAATCCGAAATAGCCCCGTGCATACCTTTGGGATAAATCTCCATGACCTTTTTATCCTTGCGGTCGTGCACATTTTCGTTCCATACTGTGATTTTTAACATTTTCAACCCATCCTTTATCAATTTTTAAAATATAAAAACAGAACGGCGCCTGTTATATAACAAAGTCATTGGCGCGGCGTAAAACTGATTGCAGCGCCGCACACAACTGCGCCTATTATATTATAAAAATACCGTTCTGTCGACAGTAATTTAAAAATCATTTTATTTATCAAGTAAATCCATGCAAAAATCTGCCATCTCGGGAACATCGGTCAAACAAATATCCCAAATGATATCATAATCAATTTTGCCGTAACGGTGCGCGACAATATTTCTTAATAGCTTGATATCGCGCCATTCAATTTCCGGATTGTCTTTTTTGAATTTATCGCTTAAAATTGTCACAAGTTCGCCAATTTGCAAAAGACATAAACAAACGGCATTACGAAAGGTCGCATTTTCTGAAAACCGCTTTTTGCTGTTGTCAAATTCTTTTTTAGTTTCGATTATTTGGCTGCAATAATTTAAAATGTGCCGGAGAATATCCAAGTCTTTAGCGGATTCATTGTTCATATATAACCACCATATCCTTTTCTACCCTGTTTCGAAAGTTTGTATACCCGTCATCTACCGATAAACTTGACAAAGTCAGCAAATCAACGTTTTTATTAAAATTATCCTGCAAATCACCGAGCATACCGGCAAATTTTAAGCCGCGAAGCCGACCCTTGTCAATGATAAAATCAAGGTCGCTTGTATCTTTTGCTTCCCCTCTTGCATATGAGCCGAACAATAAAACACGGTCAACGTCATATTTTTTCGCGATCGGGGTTACAATGTATTTTATTTCATCAATAGAATAAATTTTTTTCGGCATATGGATGACCACGCACCAACCGCGCATAAAACCCATATAAAAACGCGCGTGATCTTGTTACCACCTTTCTTCACTTCCATTTAACGCATAATAATGAATCAGCGTTTATTATACTATAAAAATACCGTTCTGTCGACAGTAATTTAAAATATTATTTTAAAGCTGTTATGCTTAATCTCTTATTAGACCTCCTCGGAAATTAAGCGTGAGTGGATTGGCGGGGATGTCTATTATAAAGTTTTTTCCAGCCCCGCGGCATAGCGCAGAACCATGCGGGCGTTGGATGCGTCCACATTGCCGTCGTTTTTCAAATCGGCGGCGGCCAAATATGCGCCTTCAAGCTCGTCAAGCTTTGCAACGTGGCGCAAAATGCCCCTCGCGTCCCCTGCGTCAATTCCGCCCGTACCCGTTACGTCCCCTTTAATTGCAACCTTTAATTCATATTCGGTTTTGCCGTCCGTCAGCTTTACAGTCATCCCGGTCCCCATGTATATATATTTGCTCGCCACTTCTTTGTTGCTTTGGTTGATAACCGTGACATCGTATTTCCCATCAAAGCCCTCTATAAACGCAGTGGACGGGGTGAAGGGCGCGATGCCGGTTAAGATGCCGCCCTTTATTGTGTAGCCGGAGATTGTTGTTTCGCCGGGCGCGGGCTGCTTCGGGTTTGTTTTTTTGCCATCCGGTTCTTTTGCCGGTTCTGATATCGAACCAACATTAACGGTAAGATTGATTTCTTTTATATCGCTTACAAAGCGCACTTCATTTTTTCCGGCTTTAACAGGTATTTTAAACGTATATTCCCGCGTGCTTTCCCCTTTATCTTTATATTCTTTAACGTCAATAGGCGTTATTTTCTTTCCCGATTCATTATATGCCTCGATTGCTACGGGAGGATTATTCGGGTCCTCGGTTATAGATTTCCCAATGATATTGATATGTTTTTCATCTCTATCATCAACATCTAATATGTAATCCTGTACTCGCAAAAGGTGAAATAAAAACTCCGTAGATTTGGCATTTTCAACAAGCGATTTGCCGATATATTCATAGCTGTCGGATGCGGAATATTCAATATTTTCGTCTTTTTTGCCTATTTCAGAAAAACTGTAATTTAAATTGCTTAAAAAATATTCATCAAATGTATCTAAGTTTTCGAATTTAAACTCTTGATGGCGTAATCCTTTCTCAATTTTATAAAATGCGTCAATCCATCTTTCACCTGCCTGCAGCTTATTAATTACGGCAAGCCCTCTCGTATAATCCTCTCCAACATTACCGTCATAATAATCGACATAATGACCAACTTCATCTTTATCCATATTAAGATTTTGTAGCCCTGATAAAAATGCGTCTTTTATTTGTTTGATTTGCTCATTTGTAATTTTGTCATCCCATGAATCGGGAATTTTAAAATTGTCCGGAAGAAATTTATAGTTCCGGATCAAAATACGATCACCATTTAAATCTTGTTCGTAAAAATTTCTGCCACTTATAAGCACACTGTAATTTGCAAATTTGCCGTAACCATATGGGTTTTGACCATATAAATCTTGTATCTGCTTGTTTATATATGCCTCGATATCAGGATAAATCATGCCTTGCGGTGAATTAAAGTTTAAATAATAAAAATCTTCGCCGCCTGCATAAACCTGAACCCCTGCAACAACCGAAACCATCAATGCCGCAAATAAAACCGCGGTGATTTGTTTTGCTTTTTTTGCCATTTTAAAATCCTCCGTTTATAATTTTTAATAACCGCATAATCAAATACTAACATAAAAATTTAATTTGTCAACATTAAAAAAGATTTTTTTTCTTGACTTTTCTTTAATTTGAGTATATCATTAATATGTAAAAAAAGGCAAACTTTTAAAATAATGAAAAAGGAGATTTTATTATGATCCGGAACAAAAAACTGTTTTCCTGCATTTGCGCTTCGGTTATCCTGCTTGCTTCCCTGTCCATCTTCCCGGCGACCTCTTTTGCGGGGGACACGGGGCCGCTTTTGGCTTTCCCCGGGGCTGACGGGGTGGGGAAATACACCGTCGGCGGGCGGGGCGGCGACATTTATGTCGTCACGACTCTGGAGGACGGCCCCGGCATACCCGGCTCGCTCCGCGAAGCCTGTGAAGCCAAAGGGCCGCGCACCGTCGTGTTCGACGTGGCGGGGACTATCGAGCTTACATCCAACCTGAGGATAAGGGACCCCTACATAACCATAGCCGGGCAGACCGCGCCGGGGCAGGGGATCACCCTTAAAAATTTCACTTTTTCCATAACGGCCGATGAGGTTGTCGTCCGCAATATCCGCGTGCGGTACGGCGATATGAACGACGACGACGGGATGTATATAGGGAACGCCAACAACGTCATCATCGACCATTGCTCCGTAAGCTGGGGCGTTGACGAGACGTTTTCCATAAAAAGGTCAACAAACGTGACAATGCAGTGGTGCTTTGTTACGGAAGGCCTCCACGAGTCCGTCCATGACAGCGGCTGGCTGCACAGCAAAGGCTCCCTTCTCAGCGGGAACGACGGGCAGAAAATAAGCGTACACCACAACCTTTACGCCCACCACGACGCAAGAAGCCCGCGCCCTCAGGGCCTGCTGAAGCCCGACGAGGATCCCATAGGGTTCTTCTGCGACATCACAAATAACGTTATGTACGACTGGGGCCGCGCCTACGCCATGAAGAACCTTGACCAGGACGAGATTTGCACGGTAAACGCAATCAACAACTACTTTATCGCCGGGCCAAGCTCCAACGCTTCCAATTTCATGGTTGACAAGAATATAAACACGCGCCTGTATTTCGAGGGCAACTATATGAACGGCAAACTGCCCGCCGACCAGTATAAGCTTATCACATACGAGGATTTCAAAAAGCCCGCCCTTACCTTCGGCGATATACCCTGGAAACTCACAGAGCCTTTTGACAACGGCATGGGCAATATCGACAGCGCGGAACAGGCCTTCGCGAGGGTGCTGAAAAACGGCGGCGCGTCCTTAAACAGGGACGCCGTGGACGAGCGCATCGTCGGCGAGGTGCTGAGCGGCTGCGGTCGGGTCATAGACAAACCCTCCGACGGCGGCGGATACCCTGTTTTAAGCGACGACCCGGTGTTTATAAATGCGGCAAAAGCCGATTTTGAAGAATTATACGGCTTTGAGCCTTATGACGAGGAATTTTGCAACGAAATCGACCCGGAAAGCGGCTACACCTATTTGGAATTGTTCTTAAACGGCCTTATGGAAGACCTTTATGAGGGCGATTTGGAAATCCCCGGGTTCAACAACAGCCTGCAATGGTTCAAAAATATCTGTTACCGCCTTTTCCGCGTTTATAGGGAAATATTAATGTTTTTCAGGAGTATCCCGGAATTTTTTCAGGGGCTTGGGAATTAAATATTAAAAACGGAGGTTAATCATGAACAGATTCAAAAAATTATCCGCGATTATCTGCGCTATTTTCATCGCGTTTACCGCATTGTTCGCATTTCCTGCGTCAGCGGTTGAGGACGAGCCGCTTCTGGCCTTCCCCGGCGCGGACGGGGTCGGGAAATACACCGCCGGCGGGCGCGGCGGCGACGTCTATGTCGTCACCTCGCTTGAGGACACCCGGGAACCCGGCACCCTGCGCTGGGCCTGCGAGGCTTCGGGGCCGCGCACGGTCGTATTCGACGTAGCCGGGACCATCGAGATGAAAAGCCGGCTTTGGATCAACAACGGCGATATAACAATCGCCGGGCAGACGGCTCCGGGCGACGGGATTTCCCTTAAAGGCTGGGGCTTTGTATTCGACGGTGTTAATAATGTAATCGTCCGCAATATCCGCGTGCGGCTGGGCGATTCCGAACAGGAAAACTGCATATGGATAACACACTGCAACAATGTCATCATTGACCACTGTTCCTTCGCCTGGTCGATCAATAAGGGCGTAGTCACATCCGATTCTGACAACGTGACAATTCAGTGGTGCTACATCACGGAAGGCCTGTTCGACTCCATCTGGTGGGGCGGCAGGCACAGCCGCGGCGCACTGCTCTACGGCCACGACGGGCAGATGCTCAGCTGCCACCACAACCTTTTCGCCCACAACGACGCGAGGAACCCCCGCGCGGGCGGCACCGTGCCCCCGGACGAGGATCCCGTCGGCTTCTTCTGCGACATCACCAACAACGTCATGTATGACTGGGGCCGCGAATACGTCGTGAAGAACCTTGACGACGATTTCGTCTGCACGATGAATATTTTAAACAATTATATGATAGCGGGACCCAGCTCCAACGCCTCCAATATCCTTATAGACAGGAACGTCAACACGCGCTATATCATAGACGGCAACTTCATGAACGGCAAGAAGCCCGCCGACGAGTACAAGCTCATAACCCATGAGGAATTCAAAAAGCCGGCCGTCACCGATTATAACGGCCTGCCGTGGAAGCTTGACGAGCCTTTCGACGCGAAGATGGACACCATACACGACGCCGAAAAAGCCTATTCAATGGTAATGGCGAACGGCGGCGCGTCGGTCAGCAGGGACGCAGTGGATATACGCATAATCAACGACGTTCTGACCGGGTGCGGCCGCGTCATCGACAGCCAGGACGAGGTCGGCGGCTGGCCGGTGCTAGACACGAATCCCACGGTAATCAACGCCGCAAAAGCCGCGTGGTTTGATGAATACGGCTTTGAGCCGTATGACCCCGCGTATTGCAACGAAATCGACCCGGAAAGCGGCTATACATACCTCGAACTGTTCTGCAACGGCCTGATGGACGGGCTTTATGACGAGGACGTAACCTTCCCGCAGTTCAGCAACAGCTTCCAGTGGTTCAAAAATATTATGTACCGCCTGTACCGCGTGTTTGTTGACATTCGGAACTTTTTCCTGAGCATTCCGGGATATATTACGGGTTTGTTTGAATAAACATAAAAATAGAAGAATTCCCGTAGGGGACGCCGTTGCGGCGTACCATCGCCGGCCGCAAGGTTCTTTATATAAAACGGGATGCCGCAACGGCATCCCCTATGGTCGGGAAAACAAAAATGATGCACAAGAGAACCGTCCCTGTGTGTTTTGAGCTTTCCCCCGCAACACGGCTGCGGGGGAAGTTTATTGTGAACCCCGGTAAATACCACGCGCCCTTTAGGCGTTCCCCTTCCGGGGAGCGGCTCATTGCAGAGGGAATGTATTGCCGTGTCCGTGACTGTCGGCCCATTTTGCGGGCAAAGTAAGAATATTGTCTTTTATAGACCCTACATATTTAACGCCATCGACGGTGTACGTCACGGTTGTAAAGCCGTTCGCGCCCGTGCTTTCCGTATATGTGCCGGTCTTAACGATGCCGTGATAAAGGTTGGCTGTAAATGTCATGTCGGCGTTTAAGGCGACGCCGGTGTCGCCGCTTCCGTAAAAACGGTCTTGTGCGGGCTGCCCGGCAGATTGATTTTCACCGCTGTTGTTATTTTCGCTTTGCGAAACCTGCTCATCGGATTGCTTGTTTCCGCACGCGCTGAATAAAAAAATCGCGGCAAGAATAAGCAGTACGCATATCAATATGCGGATAATTTTTGTCTTTTTCATAGCTATGACCATCCTTTCCGTCGTCTCGCAAGCGAGACGTTTGCGAGGCGGAACGTTTTGTCCATATAGAATGAAAGGACAAAACTTCCGGTTTGAAAAACAACAATATATTTAAAGTTTTTCAAGCTTAACCTCCATAAATGCTAATTTTTC
>WREG01000067.1 GCA_009779455.1 Oscillospiraceae bacterium | reverse complement strand
GTGGGTGGTTGCGTCGGGGGCTGCGTCGGCGGATGTGTGGCTTGTCTTGCCGTAGTCCTTGCTGCGGTAGCCCGCGGCTCGGCTCTTTGTGTTGTTGCGGTTTCCGTTTCGGTTTCTCCCGTCGTTTCGTCAGTCATAGCCGGCGCCGCAGTAGTTGCGGTTGTTGTAGCGGCGGGAACCGATGAAAACGTTTCGGGGAAATGCGTAGTTGTTATATTCGCGTTCGCAGGCGGTGTTTTTATAACGCCTTTGAGCCATAAAGCGGTAATTACGCACAAAATGATAAAAATAACCGCCAGCAAGCCGTAAACGGCCTTTTTGCCGCCTAAAACTTTTACCGCGTCGCTGCCGTCTTCATCGTCATAGTAGGTCCCGCCGGTTTCCTCCCCGTCCTCCTCGCGCGGCTCCCGTATTCTTACGGGGGCGAGTTTTTCGCTGAAGGTTTCCGTAGCTGATACGGAAGCGACCAATATTGTCAAATCCCTGTCCGGGCTGTTATCCACCGCGATTTCGGACAATGCCTGCACAGCCTGTTTTGTTGTGGAAGATTTTTCAAGCGCCCCGGTTATTTCGTCCTCAGAAAGGGATCGGGACGCGCCTTCGCCGCAGATTATATAAATATTCCTTTGTGAAAGGTCGTTGTCCAGCGTCTCAAACCTGGGTACGCCGAACCCCGCGGATTCCGCGAGCATTTTTGTCAGCTTCCCGCGGCTGTATTTATATATGCATCCGTTGCCTATCGCGGAAAGAACGATTTTATCATCATAAGCGTACATCATGGCGCAACTGAGGGGTGTATAATCATCGGTTTCCATTGTAACAGCCCTGCGCGCGTCGTTGTAAAAGCTTTCGATTTCCCGCTGGCAGTTGTCCTCGCTTGTTTTTATGACGTTGTAATACGAATTCAGCATATTCAGCGCCGTCACGGCGGCTCTGCTTTTGCGGTCGCCCGAGCATACGCTTAATATAAAATTATCGTTTAAAGCCCCCGCGCCCTTATAGCCCCTGTCCGCATTTTCGGGCGGCAGGACTTTTCCGTTTAAATTAAGGTTATCGCCGTTTATCCCGTGTATAGGCCCTGCCCTGGTAATGACCGCCGCTTCCGCTTTAAACAATATTGACATTTTTAATCCTCCAATATACATTGCTGGCTTTTTTATGATGAATATTTTAGCATTCTTTGGCAATACAGTCAATAAAATATCTGTTAACGATTTTATTTTTATAAAAGCCCGCAAAGCTCGTCCAGCGTATCAACGGCAAGAAACCGTTCGTGACCTGTCGGCTTTTCCCTGCCACGGGTTATCAAGACCGGCTGAATCCCGGCTTCCGCCGCGCCGTCAAGGTTAGCGGGCCAGTCGTCTACGAATATGGTTTCCCCCGCCGTAAGCCCGATGGAATCAAGGGCGTGACGGTACATCCCCGGGTGCGGCTTCCATATGCCGAGGAAACAGCTGAAGGTTATGGATGTGAAATATCCGGTCAGGCCCGCTTCTTTAAGCGTCCTTTCCTCCGACGGCCATGTGTCTGAAATAATCCCCAGCTTGAATTTTTTTTGAAGCTCTTCCAAAACCCGTGGGATATCGTCATAAAAGATCTGATTGCCGTCGTTATAAACATGGTCGCAGGCAATTTCATTTACAGCGTTTGCCGACAAGCCCAGTTCGGGCAGTTCATCGGCGATAATCCCGTAAAATTCCGTGAACTGCTTTAATTCCGTAGCAATATCCTTTACATTGTGGTCATCGTCAAGAAAATTATAGCCTTTTAAATAAGCGGCTTCCCGTCTTTTCTCTTTTATTGCGTTCCAGGCGTCAATACCGGCTCGTTCATAAAATTTTTCCGTAAAGAACCAATGCCCGGATTTTGGACGGCACATCGTCCATCCGATGTCAAGGAATATCCCGCGGACAGGCTGTTTAATAAACTTTTCGGGCCCCTGCCGCTCTGCGGCGGGTGAAAGCTCATTTCCCATATTGCAACACCTTTCTTATATGATAACGGTTTTTATTGAATTCGGCAAATATAATCAATACATTTTTTTGTTGTTCATTCTTCATATATCCATTCCGTCGGCTCTATGCACTCCAAACGGTTTATCCGCGCCCCGGCAGGCTTTGGCATTCTGCCTGCCGACAGCGGGTCATTTGTTTTTTTCATCCAATTCTCCAATTTTGCGGATAGCTCTGAATATACCGAAGCGTAACGCGGGTCGTTTATTAAATTTACGCGCTCAATGGGGTCAATGGTGAGGTCGAACAATTCCTCTCTATCGCGGACGCGTTCAAGCAAACCGCTGTTAATAAGCGCGGTCTTTGCCGGGCTTGCGTCAATATTTGCGGGGACATAGCTGTTGTGGCCGTCGTAACGGTGTATCAGCTTATGCGTGAGCGTCCTGACACAGCGCTGAGGCTCGTAAGCGACGTGGTAGTTGACCTCCGCGAATATTTCATCCCGTACTTCTTCCCGTTCTCCCTCAATTAAAGGCAGAAGAGAAATGCCTTCCAACCGTTCGGGCTTTTCAAGCCCCGTTAAATCGCATACCGTCGGGAAGATATCAATCTGCGATACCAAAGCGTCGCTGACGCGGCCTTTGAGTTTAATTCCGGCGCCGTAAAGTATCAGGGCGACACCTATCCCCGTATCGCAGCAATTGCATTTATGAAACGGCAAAGCGAGGCCGTGGTCGGTGGTGAATATGACAAGAGTATCGTTAATACGGCCCGAACCGTCAAGGGCGCCAAGCACTGTCCCGACGCATTTATCCACTGTGCGGGCCGCAACCGTATACCTCGCCATATCCTCCCTGTTGGCGGGGCAATCGGCCAAAGTATGAGGCAAGGCGATATAATCCGGGTTCACGCCGCCGTCGTTTTCGGGGAAAATCCGGTGCGTGTTTTCCATGCCGAAGGACATGAAAAAAGGCTTCTCATGGGGGCTTTCTATATATTCCGCAGCAACAGCCGCGCACTTTTCGTCTTTTTCCGCTTTGCTTCCGCTTTCGGGTACAAAAAGTTTATGATAACCAATCATATCCGGGTCAGCGGCTTCGTGCTGCATACCGCAAAGGAAGGTTTCGTATCCCCGTTCCCCTAAAAACCGGGCAAGATGATGATTGCCGTCATCCAAAGAGAATCCCCGGTGTGCAAGCCCCGCCATGCCGCAGGAATGGGGCGTCATCCCGGTCAGAAGCGCGGCGCGGGAGGGCGAGCATGTCGGCCCGCAGCAATAAGCGTTACGGAAAAGCAGACCGTTTTCGGCAATGCGCGTGATATCGGGCGTGCCGATATTATGCCCGTAAGGGTCAAAATATCGCCCGCTGTCGTGGGTGTGCATATAAATAATATTCATAACCTATACCACCTTGAATATATCCGCCAGCAGGAACGGGATGTTCGCTTTTGTGCCGTGAAGCTTTGCAAGAGTGAGAACCTTTACGGACTGCGCGAGGGGCTGTGGCGCCATCTTCAGCGGGCTGACTTTCATCAGGTGGCACATCGCATTTGTGGTGGCGCAAAGGTCGTTGCAGTGGCCGCTGAAATAGACGTTCTTTTTCCCGAGCCGCTTTGCCAGCCTGTCGCCGACTTCCGCCGCGGCGCAGCGGCCCATCACCAGCGCTTTTCCAGATATCGCGTCGATAACCGCCGGGGCATGGCCCTTGCCCATAATCATGGTCCATCCCCCCTTGCCCTGATAATCATAGGTTAATACTTGAAGCAAGGTAAGCGGGTTATTCTTGCAGCCTTCCGCGCAGAGGCGTTCGCCGCCTTTCAGGATTTTCACATCTTCCGGGAAACGTTGAATCAGATCATAAGGGTAAACTTCGGTAAAATCGGAGATATCGCCTATAATCTCCACATCATCCAAAGAACGGACGCCCTTTGAATAACCGCGCTCTATGGCGATTTTAAGGTGCGGTACGTCATCAAGTGTGAGGCCGAACAGGCGCGCGCCGACCATATCCGCCGCAACGACATTCGCGCTTCCGATCAAAACCTTAAAGGGCTTTATGCATTCCTCCGCGAAGGCGGTTGCCGGGTAATGACCGCAGACCGTGGCCTCGATACCTTCTATCAAGGTGAAATCCGGCTGTATATAGCCTAAAACATCAGCGAGCTTGTGCGGCAGGTTATAATTATGATCCGGGCGGCGGTCGTTCTGCTGGGGGAAGGCCCATTGATTTTTAACGCCCAAAGTTACCCCGGCCATTGAGTGGGTTTTCAGCTTCGGCAGGCTTATGTAGAGGTTTTCATCCGCTTTTTCGATCAGATTATCTGCGACGAACAGCGGGATGTCAAAGCTTGTCCGGCGGTAGCCGTCCTTTTCCTTTTCTTCCGCTTGTTTTCCTTTAAAGGTAAAAGATATGTTTTTTTCTTCATCAAGGTATACCTCTTTCACGCCGTAGCGGCGGCAGATTTTACTGTAGCCGGTGATGGCGAACACCATGCGCGTAAAATTGCTCTGCGTGGAATTCTCAAAGAGGAATATGCGGTTTGCCCCCGCTTTTTTCCAATAAGCGATCACAGCCTCCACAAGCTCGGGGCGCGTATGGCAATAAGGCTTGCTGTCGATGCCGTTGGGCTTGATGTAGACATCGCCGCTTGATTTAAGCAGGCTTTTGCCCCCCGCGGCGTCGAAAATCTCGGCGACGGCCGCGAAAGCCTCTTCTTTGAGCGCCTCGGGCAGAGGCTTGAATTGCGTAAAAGGCCCGGCCTGATGGGGCGCAAGCAGGCGGCGCACCGTGACCGCCGACGGTTTTTGTGTTGACATATGAACTCCACCTCAGTATAATATGGATATATCATATCGAAATAAATATAAAATGTCAAGAAACATATTGATATAAAGGGTGAAAATGCTATAGACAATAAACTCCGGGCGATCCGGTTTGAAACGCCGGACTGCATACCCATGAATTTTTCAATAAACGACGCCTGCTGGGATTATTACCCGCAGGACGCGCTGTTCGACATGATGGAGGCGCATCCGCTACTGTTTCCCAGATATAAGCGCCCATCCGGGCGGCATACCCCCGATTACAGATTGAATTCAAGAAAAGATCAGCCGTATACCGACGATTTCGGCTGCGTGTGGACTACCGCAATAAACGGTATAACAGGTACGGTGACAGGGCATCCTTTGGCCGATTGGGCGGCGTTTGAAAATTGGGAATGCCCGAACCCGGATATCTGCACGGGCATAGGCCCGATAGACCGTGGTTCGGCGAAGAGCCGCGCAAAAAAGCAAAAAGCGGAGGGGAAAACCGTTTCCGCCGGCCTGCGCCACGGCCATACTTTTTTGCAATTAAGCGATTTGCGCGGTTATGAAAACCTGATGTATGATTTCGCGGACGAACCCCCCGTGCTGAACCGTCTGATTGAGCGGCTGGAACGGTTCAACACCGAAATAGTCAAACATTGGCTGGAGGCCGGCGCGGACATAATGGGTTTCCCCGATGATTTGGGTATGCAGCAGGGGCCGATGCTCTCTCCCGCGCATTTCCGAAAATATATAAAGCCGTCATACCGGCGGATGATGAAGCTTGCCCGCGACAAGGGCGCGGCCATACATATGCACTCCGACGGCGACATCCGCCTGCTGGCCGACGATTTAACCGGCTGCGGCGTGGACGTGCTGAATTTGCAGGATCTGGTCAACGGGATTGATTGGATAGCAGAACGTTTTGCCGGAAAGGTCTGCATAGAACTGGACATTGACCGGCAGAACATCACGCCCCACGGCACGCCCACGCAGATCGACGCTCTTATCCGCGAAGAAGCGGAGAAATTAGGCAGCCCGCAGGGCGGCCTTATGATGGTATACGGGCTGTACCCCGGCGTACCCCTCGAAAACGCCGCCGCAGTGATGGACGCGATGGAAAAATACGCGGGATATTATAGTTAGAACCTATTAGACTTGTTCTATTCTCTGAAACTCAAAAAATATAACATGGGTATCCTGTTTGCGCAAGTTAAGTTCCGCAAAACCTTGAAATGTCACACACTTATTTAATTCAAATTGCGTCAATGAGATACCCATGAAATATAATATACAGAAGGTGTTGCCAATGATTTCTGAAAAATACAAAATAACAAACCCTTACGCCGCGGTTGATTGGGATACATGGAAACAATATAAAGCCAATCTGCATAGCCACACCCTTTACAGCGACGCAAAAATCCCCGTTTCAGAATCCGTAAACGCTTATTATGAACAGGGTTATGATATCTTAGCCACCGCCGACCACGGCGTTATACACCGCGGATGGGACGTTATACCCAAAATGGTGCCGATAATCGGAATGAAGTGGAGAAAGACGCTTGAACCTTTGAGCGGGGAGCGTTATTTGCAGGTGACGACAGGCTCCGACCGTGGCGGCCGCCCTATGATGGAGGTTGACAGGGCCATAGAGCTGAATACCGCCACCCTGCGGAAAAACCATGTCAACGGTTTTTTCTGCGAATACGGTCAGGGCAAGTGGGGCAGGGAAGGCGATTATGAAACGGCGGTCGCCGGGGTCCACAAGGCCGGTGGAGTCAGTTTTATCAACCATCCCGGCGATTTTATCAAATCCCACAAAGATTTCTCTTTTGCCCGCGATATGAAAAACATAAAATTTTTCGGCAATATCTTCCTTAAATACGATTCCTGCATCGGCATGGAGGTATTCAACCGTATTGATTCCGTGACTAAGGGCGACAGGATATTATGGGACGGCATACTGCAATACGCCATCCCGCGGGGCAGGGCTGTCTGGGGCTTCGCCAACGACGACTCCCACGAATTGAAGGGCATCGGCCTGACCGCGGAGATGATTATGATGCCGGATCTCTCGAATACGGCGCTGCGCTCGGCGATGGAAAGCGGCGCTTTTTTCGCCTGCGCCAAAATAGCCCGGAACGAAATGGGCGGCGAATTCTGCGGCACGGGCGAATACGCAGCCGTTAAACGCATAATTGCGGACGATGAGTGCGGCACAATCACAATAAAGGCCGAAAACGCCGATATAATTGAATGGGTGGCAAACGAAAAAGCGCTTTGTACGGGTGAAACAATAAATTTGGGCGATTTTACCGATGATATCACCTGTTACGTAAGGGCGCAAATCAAAAACGAGGGCGGGATTGTCCTGACGCAGCCTTTTATCTGCGACGACGGCTCTCTCGGCAGGAATATCGCACCGGACGATTGGAAGCGGCCTTTGACTGGAAAAGAGCGCGTCCAAAGGCTCGGCGAAAAATTTATGAACTTGAAGATAATCCAGGCGGTTAAATTGATCGGGAGCTGAATTCAGCATATACCGAAAATACGCGGAATGAACGTCCAAGCGGCGATGATTGTCTTCCTCGCGGGCAAGCTCTGCCCATTTGCCGTTGGCGCGTCCGCTAATGGTGTAGCTTTTCGCTAGGCGCTCAGGCAGGCCGCGCCGATGCTCGTCTAAAGGCCATATATGCGGCATACGCTTTTAAAATGTCAATAACGTGTCCGAATTTGCGTCCGAAAACATTCAAAAAGGCTGTTTTTTCTTCTATTATGTTAGAAATTATTCCAAAATGCCGGAACATAAAAAACGCCGCAAAGCAAGCAATATCAATATAAATAAGAGATCTTAACGTTTCCGTTAAAATCTCTTTTAGCCCGCCCGGAGGGATTTGAACCCCCGTCCTTCAGAATCGGAATCTGCTGCGATATCCGGCTTCGCCACGGGCGGCTATTGAAGGCGGTAATCAGGCTGTCGGCCGGCCTGATTACTGCTAACTTGCCGCTAACCATTTAATAATATCATATTTATAAATTATTTTCAAGTATGCTATTGCAATTTTATGAAAATTTTGTTATAATTATTTGACATAATACCTTATTATTTTAGGTAACAATATAGCATGGCAACGGAGGTAATTTTTTATGAATTTGGCAGGAGTTACGCCTTCACTTATTATGAGGTTTTTAAATGCCGTACCGCAGATTGTCACTATGTTCAAGAGGGTAATAGCGACCATCCTTGCGGGGCTGGGGCTGCTTACATTTTCGGCGCCCCCGTTTTCCGTCACCGAAAAAATGTTTATGCCGGGGGACGAAGCCTTTATAACGGAAGCGGTTTCGGACTATTGGACGGTGGGGTTCGCGAAAAGGGTGACAACGCCCCTTGACATACTGGAAAACCCCGAAAAATATTATCTCGCGGGGTACAGCAACGACGCCCATCCCATTGAGGTAATGGACGACACCTTTGTGCGGACGGTTTACATAGACGACAACTCCGGCAGGGGGGGCGTTTTGTTCAGCGTTATCGACGGGGTGGGGCTGAGCAACAAAGAAGTTCTTGAAATACGGGCCGCCGCTGCGGATTTCACCGCCGCGAACGGCATAAAAAGCGTGAACGTTTCCTGCACCCACGCCCATTGCGCCGTGGACATTCAAGGGCTTTGGGGCCCGGACAGCTTTACCACGGGGAGAAGCGACGAATATAACGGCTATGTGAAGACCCTCGCCGTGGAGTCGATGAAAGAGGCTTTTGAGAACAGGCAGGACGGAAAACTGTATTTAGGCGATATCACGCCGGATTTTGATGTTTTCAGGGATTCGAGAAGGCCCGAGGTTTTTGAAAAAACAATAACCCGCCTACGTTTTGAGCCGTTTGCGCGGAATTCGGACGCGGACGACCTTTATATCGCCTGTTTGAGTGCGCATCCGGAGTGCATGGCGTTCCAGAATGTCACGCTTTCCGCCGATTTCCCGGCTTATATGGGCCGCTATATAGCGGAAACCACGGGCGGGGCGGATTTTATATTCTTTAACGGCGCTGTCGGCTGCCTTATAAACGGGAACGGCATTGACGACATTTTTAAAATAATCAGCGACGAGCTGTTGCTACCGAAAACTCCCGAAGGCAGCGATTTGTCAAATTTTGATAAAGCAAGGGCTAAAATGTTCAATATCATGGGTGAAGATACAGGGGCTTTACTCCTTAATACCCTTGACGACCTGACCACCGGGGATTTTGACGAAAATGACAGGCTCTCGGCGGAAAAGAAAACGGAGCTTCGAAAGAATTATACCAAATCTTACGGTTTCACAATAGGAAGATATATAATGGCCGTAAACAATGAACAGGAAATAAACCCCATTTTGAATATCCGCTTTAACCCGATTATGGTTCCCGTGGAAAACGTGCTTCTTGAACTGTCGGTGGCCTTAAAGCT
>WREG01000066.1 GCA_009779455.1 Oscillospiraceae bacterium | reverse complement strand
CTACGGTGATAATTTTTTGGTGCGACACAGTAACATTCACTTCGAGAAAAAGCGAAAAATGGCGGGGCATTCTTGACCATATAAAAAAATACGGGACTGCGGCGGAGCTTAACAAACGGGAAGCCGCGTCAATAACGTCCGTCCTCTGCCAAGGGGCGGCGAGAAGGGGCTGCTCCCTTGACCCGGCGGCGGCGCGGCACCTTATAAACACGGCGGGGGACGACCTGAACGTGCTTTTGAACGAGATTGAAAAGCTCTGCGCGTATTCGGGCGGCGCGGCTATAACAAAAGAGATGATAGACGCGGTAGCGGTAAAATCGCTTGAAGCGTCCATATTCGAGCTGTCGGACGCCATACTTTTAAAGGACGCGGACAGGGCTTTTTCAATATTAAACGTCCTGCTGGCCAAAAAAACGGAACCTATAATGATTTTGGGCACTTTGGGTTCCGCATATACCGACCTGTACCGTGCAAAACTGGCTGTTTCAAGCGGCAAAAGCGCCCGTGCGGCGGCGGAATTTTTTAATTATAAAAACAAGGAGTTCAGGCTCGACAAAGCGGCGGCAAAAACGGCAAAGATGCCCCTTGAAAAAATAAAATACGCCATAAACCTGCTGTGCGAAGCGGACGCTGAGATGAAAAGCTCGTCAAAGCCAGGCGCGCTTATATTGGAAATTTTGACGGCGAAATTGTTGGGGGTTTGAGTTTGAAATAAACGGGGACGGTTCTTTCGCGCGCTTCCCATATTATATAAAAATTTCCGTCCCTGTAAAAATTACGGAACATCCTGCGTGTCATTTTCATCACCTGTTTATTATAAAATTTTCATTTTAAAATGTCAAGAAAAATATGCATTCCCCCGTTGTCAAAAAAAACACGCGGGGCAGGAGCATATGCGCCATAATTTTAGCCAATATCTGCCGATTTTAGCCGCACGATAGAACCGTCTCCATGTGTTATGTGAATTTTTGGGGAACTCAAAGCTTATCAAGAATAATCCGCCCGAAAGAAATATTGCATCTTCCGGCGGATTTTTTTATTTTTAATTTGTTTTGCATATTTGCATATACTATCATATGTCAATTTTTAAGAATCTAAAATCTAACTTGACCGCATCTATTTGGCGTTAATAAAAAGCCGCGCCGAAGGCAAATTAAATGAGTGGATGACCGTTTTTAAACGTCATCCGGGATTGAGGTAATTATGATATGCGAAAACTGATCAAAATATTATGCGCGGTTTTTTCATCGGTCACGGCGGTTTTAATGGCGCTTGTCATTGTCGGCGCGGTCACGCTGCCGGGCGAATTCCGGGCGGCCGATACAAAAGACATTAGACTTTCTGAGATATATTTTATTAAAAACATCAACAAAAGCGCCGGCGCCGATTCGGACGATTCGGACGGTGCGGCGGTAAGCGCACTGAAATCGCAAAATAAATTTATTTATGAGGCCGATATAAGCCTTTTCGGCCTCATCCCGGTAAAAACCGCCCAGATACGGGTGAACGAAAGGTATTACGCGGTGCCTTCGGGGGAAATTTTCGGGCTTAGGCTCTATACGGACGGCGTCATAGTGATAGCGACGGAGGATATCGTCAGGGACGGCATTACCGTGAATCCCGCCGAAAAAGCGGGGATACAAAAAGGGGACATCGTAAAAACGATAAACGGCGCAAAAATCACCAAAGCATCCCAATTAAGCGAAATATTAGAAAAATGTGGCGGGGACGATATGATACTTGCCGTAAAAAGGGGGAATTTAGAATTTAACGTGACACTTTCGCCCGTGGCGTCCGATTTTGACGGAAGATATAAAGCCGGGCTTTGGGTCAGGGACAGCTCGGCGGGCATCGGCACACTGACCTTTTACGACAGGCAAACGGGCGTATACGCAGGGCTCGGCCACGCGGTTTGCGACGTGGACACCTTCGATGTGCTGCCCATATCCGGGGGCGATATACTGACGGCCCGTTTAAGCGGGATTTACAAAGGCTCGAACGGCTCCATAGGCGAGCTTTGCGGCACTTTTGGCGACAAGGTCATCGGCAGCCTTGAAATAAACGGCAATTCGGGAGTTTACGGCAAGCTCATTGACATCCCCGCGGACGGCGCGGAGCTTCCCGTAGCGTCGAAACAAGAAGTGAGAACGGGGCCGGCGCAGATAATTTCGACTATTGACGACAGCGGCCCGCAATATTATAATATTGAAATAATCAAAGTGAACCCGGGCACGGACTCCAACGAAAAAAACATGACCGTGCGCGTGACGGACGAACGGCTCCTTGAAAAAACCGGAGGCATCGTCCAGGGCATGAGCGGCAGCCCGATCATCCAAGAGGGTATGCTTGCCGGAGCCGTGACCCATGTGTTCCTCAACAATTGCAAAGAAGGCTACGCCATTTTCGCGGAAAATATGTTCAAGACGATCATAGGCGCGGGGGATGAGCTTTTGGAAGCGGCATAATAACCGGGTAATAAGGGTTTAGGTTGCAGGATATAGGATTTAGGGCCGAAAATTAACAAGAGCGCGAAAATATGGCCGCGCTCTTTTTTTTGTATTTCCACTCCTGATTATTCCCGTTTCAATCTGTTGTTTATTTCAAAAAGGAATGTTTCCGTGTCAGCCGTTTTTTTATTTTCAAGGGAGGAAAGCGCTGTGAGGTCGCCTGTCATAACGCCGTCCTCAATTGTTTTAATCGCAGCCCGCTCCAGTTTATCGGCAAACCCGCAAAGTTCGGGAATATTGTCAAGCTCGCCGCGTTTTCGGAGCGCGCCGCTCCAGGCGAATATCGTCGCCATGCTGTTTGTGGAGGTTTTTTCGCCTTTTAAATGCTTATAATAATGCCTCTGCACCGTGCCGTGGGCCGCTTCGTATTCATAAACGCCATCAGGCGAGACAAGCACGGAGGCCATAAGGCCCAGGCTGCCGAAAGCGGTGGCGACCATATCTGACATAACATCGCCGTCGTAATTTTTGCAAGCCCAAATGTACCCGCCCTCCGAGCGTATGACCCTGGCGACGGCGTCGTCTATAAGCGTATAAAAATACTCGATCCCCGCTTCTTTGAAAGATTCTTTATATTCCTTTTCGTAAATATCACTGAATATATCTTTAAAATGATGGTCGTATGTCTTGCTTATCGTGTCTTTCGCCGCGAACCATAAGTCCTGTTTTGTGCCTAAAGCGTAATTGAAACAGGAGCGGGCGAAGCTGCTTATGCTTGAGTCCGTGTTATGGATGCCCTGGATGATGCCGCCGCCGCTAAAGCTGTGGATAAGCCCCCTCGTTTCGTTCCCTTCCCTGTCAGTAACGCAAAGCTCCGCTTTACAGCCGTCGCCGACGGTCATTTCCGTGTTTTTATAAATGTCCCCGTAAGCGTGGCGGGCTATGCAGATGGGCTTTTTCCATGTGGGTATAAACGGCTCTATGCCTTTTACGATAATAGGCGTCCTGAAAACCGTGCCGTCCAAAGCGGCGCGGATTGTGATGTTCGGCGATTTCCACATCTGTTTTAAGTTATACTCGCACATTCTTTCTTTATTCGGCGTGATTGTGGCGCATTTTACCGCGACGCCGTACTTTTTGGCCGCCTCCGCGCTGTCAAAGGTCACTTTGTCGTCCGTTTCGTTCCTGTGTTCAAGCCCGAGATCGTAATATTCGGTTTTTAAATCTATATACGGCGCGAGAAGGGTATCCTTTATCATTTTCCAAATGACCCTTGTCATTTCGTCCCCGTCCATTTCAACCAAAGGGTTCAGCATTTTAATTTTCCCCATATATTATCAGCCTTTCTTTATAGTATTATTTAAAAAAGGGACTGTAACAGCCCCTTTTTTGCTAAAATTATACCGTGCTTCCAACTTGCTTACAGTTTATCGACCAGCCCTGCGATATGCCTTAAAATCAGCCTCGCGTCGGCGGCGGTGATTTCGCCGTCAAAGTCCGCGTCGGCGTTTATTGCCGATATCCGCGTCAGGGTCACAAGGTCTGCCGAATGCCGCAGCACAAGCCTCGCGTCGGCGGCGGACACTTCGCCGTCAAGGTCTACATCGCCTACAATATAAAACTTTTTAATATCGGTCCGGTTAATGCCCCAAAGAAGCCCCTGTGTTTTTGAATTGAAGGTAAGCTCGTCGCCGATGGCGCTTTTCAGCGCGTCCAAAGACTTGTACTGGCTAAAGTTCTTGGGGATATTAAACCTGTCGTAGGTCATGAATTGGGGATACCACGCGCAATCCCAAACCGTGGGCTTTTCTGCCGAGAATACAAGGTATCTGAGGAAATAATAATCCTCGTCGCTCCTGCAGTCGAAGTTGTTGCGCTTCATCCCTCTTATAAACCAGGTGCTTTCAGGCAAAGCGCAGCTGGAAGCGTCGATTGTGGCGCGCCCGGTTTCCGTAAACAGCTCGTTCGTGTGGGTATGCCCGTCGTCTATTTCCTGGCCTTTCATAGTCTTGCCCAGCGTGACCCAGTCATTGTTAAGGAAAGCTACTTTGCAGCCGAAGCTTGAAAGGTCCGTGTCTACCAGCCCGTCAGACTGCCAGGCGCCTTCGCCCCATTTTGCGGAGGATTCGACTATCGGGGGGGATTGCATGTTATAGCCTGAAACTACGGCGCATTTGACGCCCGCCGCGTCGGCCGCTTTCAGGTATTTATGGGAGTTGCCCTGTATTTCGTGGTATTCATATAAGGCCTTGCTGAGGTTCTTGTTTATAGGGTCAAACTCTTTCGGGTACATCCACTGCATGGCGCCCTCAAACCACTGATAGGGAACCATCGCCCAAAGGCCGGGAATGTTTTTAAGGAAATCACGGGCGAAATTGTTGTATATAAGCAATTTTTCTCCCGAAGCGCCAAGATAAAAATCTATATTCGCCGCCATTTCGGATATCAGCCATTCTTTGTTCAAAACATACAAAGATATCCATGACCCTAAGGCTAAAGCCGCGTTGTCGGAGAAATCGTTGAGGTAGCGGATGAAACCGTTGGGATCGAGATCCAGCCGCCCCATGTAAACGTCTCCGATAAATCTTGAACCCTGCGCCGCCGAATTTATCGTGACATAGCGGTCTAAGTCGGCGTAATTGTTTTTCGAGCCGTATTTGGCGAGGTAGGCAGAGGTGACTATGCCGCCGGTCCCTTCTGAAACAAGGCCTACCTTCTTATATCCGGTCTCGGCTTTCACCTTTTGGATAAAATCGTTGAGGCCCGCCGCGTTTTTAATGGGGTCAAGCCGCCAGTCGTAGGCGTAAATATAAGTCATATTATAGCCTATTTCTTCGCCGACCATCATCGCTACGTCGCCTATGGAGCTTTCGATAAGGTTTTTATTCCTTATGTAATAATCAAGGGACTTGTCAAACTGCCGGGGGCCGACAGCGTTCAGGGTTTTCGAGGTTCCGTCCGTGTTGCAGTAGATAGGCTCGACCCAGTTCCTGACAATGCCGCCGTAGCCAAACAGCGTTTCCGTGACCTCCCGCCATTTTTGCTCGCTGATGAGCGTATAGCAAGTTATAAGCCCGCCCAACATAAAGTTTGACTGCTCCGATTTGGACGGCGGGAACACCTGCACTTCTCTTGCGGAAAGGGGAGCGGCAAACAGAGGGGCGTTTGCGGCGTCGTTGACCACGATGACAGGGCAGGCCCCGTTCGATTTCGTGATGGTGGAAGCCGCTGACGAGCCGAACGCGAAAACAGGCAGTATTAACGCGGCGCTTAAAATAACGCAAATCACTCTAGCAACTTTCGCTTTTTTCATGATATGATATCCTCCTTAGCGTTTAAATAGATATATACATTTGTATTATACTACAAACGTTTATATATTTCAACTATTTTTTATAAAAATATCTGAAGAATTTATAAACAGGCTATATTTAAGCTGAAAACACGGGTTTTTCAGTGAAATTTCAGCTATCCTTTAAGCAAGCCGCTGAGGAATTCAAAGCTTTCCCCCGTGGATTTGAGCGGGTTTTCCGCGAATCCGGAGTCCTGCTCATAAACGCCGTACGGGACGCCCATCCCTGCGGCCGCGTCATAACAGGCCTTCAAGTCCACAATGCCGCGCCCCAGCTCCGTAAACGAAAAATCTTCGTCCGTATAATCCTTGAAATGCAGGACTTTGACGCGGTTTTTCATTTTTTTGATATATTCGGCGGGTTCATATCCCGCTATTTGCATCCAGGCGATGTCAGGCGTGAACCAGAACCATTCCGGGGGCGTTTCTTCAAGCAGGATGTCCATAACATTTGTATTGCCGGTCAGAGGGATGAATTCAAAGTTATGGTTGTGATAAGCAAATTTAAAACCGCGCCCGGCGAGCTTTTCGCCCGCTTTCCCCGTAATTTTAATAAATTCCCGGACGCCTTCGACGGAAGAACGGTATTTGTCGGGCATACTGCCAACGCCTATGCAGTCGCAGCCGATCATTTCGTGTTCTTTCATCACCGCTTCCGTGTCATCGGCAATACGGTCAAAAGCCGTATGAGTGACGCAAACGTCCATATTATATTTTTTAACGAGCTCGGCAACTTTTTCGGGAGGGATGGGCCCGATACCCGAAATCTGTATCACATTCGCGCCCATATCGTTCAAAAACGCGAAAGTCCTGTCCGTATCCTCATATGTTTTAATGTGTTCGCGCAGGGTATAAAGCTGCACGCCGGCTTTCATTTTGGTCATAATACCACTCCAAAACAATTAATTTATACCATTATAATATATTTATTTGAAAAAGAAAAGAGTTTTATTAAAAAATTTTATTTTACGGTTTGTTTATTGACAAAAGGGTTGCCGTATTGTTATAGTATAAATTATTATGAGGGATTACGCGATTGAAACAAAAAAAAGAATTGAATTTATCCGCGGCGTTATAAAGTCGGCGGGCGCGGCGGGCGTCGTGTTCGGCAACAGCGGCGGCAAGGACTGCGCCCTTGCGGGGATTCTCTGCAAAATGGCCTGCGGCAACACCGTCGGGCTTATAATGCCCTGCGGGTCGGCGCGGAATTACGGCGCGGACAAAGATGACGCCATAACGCTGGCCGAACAGTTTAATATAGAAACGAGAACCGTTGATTTGACGGGGGTAAAAACCGCGCTTGCGCGGGAAGTCGGCGGCGTAACAGAATTGAACGATACCGCGCTTATGAATATCGCCCCCAGGCTCCGCATGGCCGCCCTGTACGCCGTCGCCGCGAGCGAAAACAGGCTTGTTGCGGGGACCGGCAACAGGAGCGAACGGCATATGGGCTATTTTACGAAATGGGGCGACGGCGCCTGCGATTTCAACCCGATTGCCGACCTTACGGTAACCGAGGTTTACGAATTCCTGCGCTATCTTAACGCCCCTGCGTCAATAATAGAAAAAGCCCCGTCGGCAGGGCTGTTCGAGGGCCAGACAGACGAGGCGGAAATGGGCGTAACCTATCGGAGCATAGACGAGTTTTTGCTCACCGGAACGGTGAACGGACATGACAAAGCCATAATAGAACGGTTCCATAAGTCAAGCGGGCACAAACGGGAGATGCCGAAAACTTATTTAATGCAGAATTAAGAATGCAGAATGCAGAAATGATGTCGGGTAGTTAGAATGACCTTTTCCAGCCTTTACCGTCCGACTATATTTAAGGAATTTCTTAAAATAAAAAATTATAAGTTTGAATATTTTAAATATCGCGAACACAAATTTTAAATTTTGAAAAAATTTAAATGCGACATTATTTCTGCATTCTGCATTCTTATTTCTGCATTACAAAAAAGGGAGAGCAAAAACAAAATGGACGAATTCATAAAACAGCTGGCGTCGTCTGCCCCCGTCCCGGGCGGGGGCGGGGCGGGCGCGGTAATCGGGAGCATAGGCGCGGCTTTATGCTCCATGGTCGCCAATCTGACGAGCGGGAAAAAGAAATATGAGGCTTATCAGGCCGATATCGACGTTGTTCTTGAAAGGACGGCGTCCTCTCTGCAAAACCTGCTTGCGCTGGCGGAAAAAGACGCGGAGGTTTTCGGGCCGCTCTCAAAAGCCTACGGTATTCCTAAAGACGACCCCGGCAGGGATGAGATATTGGAAGCCGCCCTCGCGGCCGCTTGCGCCGTCCCTCTTGAAATAATGGAGGAAATCGAAAGCATAACGGATATTTTAAGTATTTTATCGGAAAAAGGGACAAAACTGGCGGTCAGCGACGTGGGCGTCGCCGCTTCCGCGTTTCGCTCCGCTGCCGAAAGCGCCGCGCTGAATGTATATATCAACACGAAGCTTATGAAAAACCGCGATCTCGCTGAGAAGGCAAATAAAAAAGCCGAGACGATTTTAAACAAGGCCGTCCCGGCTTGCGAAAAAATATATATTCAAGTAAAGGAAAGCTTAAAATGATGGAATTAAAAGGGGCGCCTGTCGCGAACGCGATAACGGAGGCGTGCAAAAAAGAGATAGGGGCGCTGGCCGCAAAAGGGATAACGCCAAAGCTTGCCGTTGTCCGGGTAGGCGAACGTGAAGATGATTTATCATATGAGCGCGGCATAGTCAAGCGTTTTTCGTCCGCAGGGGCAAAAACGGAAATTTTCGCCCTGCCGGAAGATATCGGGCAGGACGGGTTGGAAGAAATTATAATAAATTTAAATAGTGATGACAAGATTCACGGCATTTTGATATTCCGGCCTTTACCGAAATATATTTCAGAAGCGCGTATAAAAAACCTTATTTTGCCCGCAAAAGATATCGACTGCATGACCGCCGAGAATACGGCGGCGGTTTTTGAGGGCAATGGCAATGGATACCCGCCCTGCACCCCGAAGGCGGTAATGGAAATTTTGAATTTTTATAATATCGGCCTGACAGGGAAAAAAGCGACGGTAGTCGGCAGGAGCATGGTTGTCGGCAAGCCGCTTGCCATGATGCTCGCGTCCGCCAACGCCACCGTGACGCTTTGTCACACAAAAACCCTTGATTTGGCCGAGGAGTGCAGAAACGCCGACATTATTGCCGCCTGCGCGGGGAAAGCGAATATGCTGGGCGCGGATTGCGTCCGCCCGGGGAAGACCGTTATAGACGTAGGCATAAACATGGTCGGGGACAAACTTTGCGGCGACGTTGACTATGAAGCGGTAAAAAATATCGTCGAAGCCATATCCCCCGTGCCGGGAGGCGTAGGGGCGGTCACGACTTCGGTTTTGCTGAAAAATACTGTTCAGGCAACCTCTAAAAACCCCGTTTCGCGTCTATGCGGCTAAAATCCCGCAGACCTTTGTCATCCTCCTTGCCTTACGACAGTAAGGCTTCGTCGTCTTTCGCGGTCTGCGAAATTTTATCTCG